>JAEEGW010000107.1 GCA_016280525.1 Clostridiales bacterium | reverse complement strand
ATATGCTTCGGATAGTTCATATTGTTTTCCGTATCGACTCTTACGTATTCCGAATCGCCTATATTACGAAACTCATAAAACATAGTAATACCTCACTGTAACGATTATATCATTTTTGGCCTGCGATGTCAACCGTAAAACGTACCGTTTTGTACCGGTAATCTATTAAAAATATGTAAATAGTAAAATTTTGTCCACTTTTTTATGGGTTTCGGTTTGATTTAACGGTTGAGATATGATATAATAAATCCGTAAATATGAAAGAAAGGAATAAACAAAATGAAAAAACTCGTTTTATCAATTCTTTTATGCTCAATGCTGATAGGCTGCCTCGCGGCGTTCCCGGCTCACGCCGACGGCGACGTGCACGTCGTAGCGCACTGGAAATTCCAGAACGTTGACGGCTATTACGTAGGCGACATTGAAAAAGACGATCTTCAGTTCATAGACCTGTCAGGCAACGGCAACGACCTTGTGACAAAGGTAGTCGGCAACGGCTCGCAGCTCGATATCTTCACCTGGGATACCGGCGCCGAAGCGGGAACGACGAAGACGGATTCCGCGCTTAAGTTAAACAACACGAAAATACTTGCCGAGACCGTTGACCCGTACGACGCGGGCGAGACGAGCTATTCCGGCGGTTATACGTCCGGCAAATATCTGCAGACGATACTCGGCGCTCCGATGAATACGAACGAATTTGAAGAGGGTATCTCCGTTGACATCATATTCAAGCTCTCCGCAGAGCTCGATAACGATTACAACCGTTATACCGGCATATTCTCGCGTCAGGGAGTTATAGAGGATCAGAATGAACCGCCTTTCTCCATAGCGCTCTCCGAATGGAATGACGACGCGGCCAGCGGCATGATGGGAGACAACCAGACCTGGCTTCAGTTCGTACACTGCGACAACGCCTCCAAGGTAAACGTTGAAATGGATGAAGTCAAGATCGGCGCGGACGGCTGGCATCACCTGCTCGTCACGACGGACGGATTCTCCATCACGTATTACATAGACGGCGAACCGCTCCGCACGTTCCAGGACATCCCGTTTATCGAAGTGGGCGATCCGAGCTTCTCCTGGGAAGTTGGCGTCGGACGTAAATTCGGCGGCGGCCACGAAAACGACTGCAAAAACGAAAACGACCCGGCGGGTATGATAAGAAGACTTTTTGCGGGCTCTATTGCAGAGATCAGAGTTATGGACGGACCGATAGAGAACGAGGATTCGCTCTTCTTCAAACCCGTAAGCTATGAAAACACACCCGATCCCGCAACGCCCAAGGATCCGGCTGAGGTAACGGAACCCGCAACGGAAACCGAGACCGAGACAGAGACAGAGACCGAGACAGAGACCGAAACGGAGGCCGCGACGGAGACCGAGACAGAGACCGAACCGGATAAAGGCACGGAAGCCGATACCGCGGAAGCGACGACGGGAGCCGAAGCCGAGACGAACAAGCCGGCGGAAACGACGGACGGCGGCTCACAGGGTAACGGCCCGAACGTCGGTCTTATAATAGGCATAATCTGCGGCGCTGTCGTACTTGTCGGCGTTATAGTGTTCATAATCGTAAAAAGCAAGAAAAAATAAAATCGGTGTGTAAAATGTCATTTCAGTACGAGCACGTTATACTGATAGGGATAGACGGCGCGGGCAATTTCTACCGCGGCGCGGATACGCCGACCATTCACAGACTTATGGAAGAAGGCGCCGGGGACGACTATTGCCTGACGTCGATCCCCACGGACTCCGCGGAATGCTGGGGCAGTATGCTCATAGGCGTATATCCCGAAAAACACGGCATGACTAACGGCACGATCGACGACACGCCGTATAAGCACGGAGACGAACATCCCACCGTGTATAAGCTTATAAGAGACGCGATGCCGGACGCGGTCATAGGCTCCTTCAGCCACTGGAACCCGATAAATACAAGTATAGCCGACCCCGATATAGGCGTTGTAAAAGATACGGATCAGGACGGACCTCTGACGGAGCGGATCTGCGATTTCATAATTAACGAAAAGCCGACGTTTCTGTTCATTCAGTTCGATTCGATAGACGGCGCGGGGCATAAATACGGCTACAATACGCCGCTTTATCTGAAAGAGCTGCACGTTGTTGACGGATACGCCGCAAAAGTGTGCGCAGCCGTGGAAAAAGCCGGCATAGCCGACAGTACGCTTATAATAGCTACGGCGGATCACGGCGGCATAGGCACGGGTCACGGCGGCAGAACGGACGAGGAAAAGTACGTTTTCTTTGCCGCGAAAGGGAAGACCGTGAAAAAAGGCAAAATAAAGCTTGAGATAAAAGATATCCCGGCTATCATTTGCCGCGCTCTCGGCGTACCCGCGGATCCGCGCTGGGACGCGAAAGTTCCCGACGGTATGTTTACGGACTGAACAAACAAAAAATCAAAACCGTCTTCACGGCGGTTTTTTGTTTTGCTTTTTTTATTTGTCCCGCGGCTTTTGCAGCCCGAGGTCGTATTTTGCCCGTACGGTCACAGCGCCGGCGATGTACGCGGCGGTTATGACGAGCATGACTACGCTGTCAAAAACTATAAGCGGATCGGAAGACACGGTTATCAAAGAATTTGACAGCACCGTTGCGGCAACTGTTATAACCGCGAGGACAACGGCGGCGGCAAACGCGATCTTTATCATCTTTTTCGTCGGGTCTTTCCACAGCTTGTAGCCGATATATCCTATGGTAAGATGCAGTATGACGTAAACTACGCTGATAAACGACGCTATGCCCTGCAGCTTATCGAATTTATCGCTTATATTCACCATATAACCCGTGTTCGCAAACGTCTCTATCGCGGAGAGTACGGCGTGGAGTATCAGAACAAAGCCGGAGGCGAGCATCAGTCTTCTGCCTATTCTGAAAGATCTGTTTTTCTTTACGTCTTTAAACTGCTTTCTCGCGTAGTTTTCAACTGCGAATCTCACAAGCACGAATACCGGTACTGCGATATAGAAGAACAGCCTTATAACAAGGAAATTGTTTCTGTCGGAGAAGAGATTTTTTATGACCTCGGAATTGCCGGGTCGGAACATCTCGCGCAAAAGCTGTGAGTCGAATATCGTCTGCCCGGCGGACGCGTCAAATGAAAGCATCCCCTCGCCTATCGTCTTGCCGCCTATATAAGAGGCGGGCAGCATCATTCCGAGTATCACCGCGACGCCGGTCAGCGCGACGAGCACGAAAGCCCGGTATTTGTTAAACGGTATGCACATGGAGAATATCACAACAAAGCCTGCGGCGGTCAAAAACACCGTCATCATCGGGCGGACGTTTATATCCGAAACGAAAGGCAAGGCGCCGAAGTGCTGCGGAATTGTATTGAGCAGGATCGGCAAAAGTATGGACAGAGCCGCAAGTATGCCCGCGGCTGCGGACTGCGAGAGTATGTTTTTTATAAAAGAGCCTTTTATGGGCGTGCGCTGCGGCTCAAGCGAGAGCAGGAAACCGCCGGTGCCTATGACCGCCGCTTCAAGCATATAAAGGTTTTCAACTGACAGCCACATCTGCCCTTTTGCAAACGGTATGAGCGCAAACGCGAATATGAAGACCGCTATCGTTTTCATAAGGTACAGAACAGCCGTCTTCTGTATGTTGCTTATAACGCGTCTGCCTTCTCCCACAACCTCTTTCAGATGTGAAAAATCGTTGTCGAGAAGCACGACGTCGGAGCAGGATTTTGCCGCCTCCGTCGCTTTTGCAAACGTTATTGACGAATCGGAGCGGCGGAGCGCAAGTATATCGTTTACGCCGTCGCCGGTCATCGCGACCTTATGCCCCTTTGACTGAAGAGCCGCGACGAGCGCCTCCTTCTGCTCCGGGGAAACTCTGGCGAATACCGTGTATTCTTCCGCTATCTCCGGTATCTTTTCAAGCGGTATGCCGGACAGCGATATATATTTATCCGCGTTTTTTATCCCGCACTGCTCGGCTATTTTGCTTACCGTCAGCGGATTGTCGCCGGAAATTACTTTTACCGTAACGCCGTTATCGGAGAAAAACTTAAGCGTGTCCGGCGCGGTGTCTCGCACGTGGTCTTCTATCGCCAAAAACGCAATAAGGTCGTTATCAAGCGTCATGGCGACTACGCGCATGCCTTTTTTTGCGTATGCGGCCGAAATTTCAAGCCTTTCGTCGCCCGGATCGAGCAGATATTCCGGCGCGCCCATAAGAAGGCGTCTGCCGTCTTTATATACGAGCCCGGAATACTTGTTTGCGCTTGAAAACGGGATTATCTCTTTAAAATCCGCGTTTTCGTCAATTCCGAATCTCTTGTAGACCGCCTCCATCGTGGCGTTTCTGTCACCCGCTGAGGCGACTATCGCCTTTGCGTGGCGGCACACCTCGTCCGCCGGGATAAACGCCTTTACGTCGGAGACGGTCATCGTGCCGTCGGTCAGCGTGCCGGTCTTGTCAAGGCAGATTATGTCAACGCGGGACAGGTTTTCAAGCGAGTAAAGCTCCTGCACGAGCGTCTGCTTTTTCGTAAGCTGTGCGATCGATACCATCAACGCGACGGACGCCGTGAGAACGAGCCCGGTAGGTATCATACCTATGCCGAACGTGCCGCCCGTCAGCGTTATGAGTGCCCACGTCGCCGGGTCGTCAAGCGACATCGCCATGCCCCAGACGGACGCGTCTGCGCCGCAGCTCGCTATTTTAATAATAAGCGTCGCAAACACGGACGTCAGAGCTATTCCGAGCCCGGCGGTGATTATTTTAATTATTTTCATTATCGTGCTCATAAGCTCGGACTTGTGACGCGCGCCGCTTTTAACTTTTCTCGTCAGCTTTGACGCGTACGTATCGTTACCGACCGCCGTCACTCTGCACCTCGCCTCGCCGACAATAACAGCGGAACCGGAGAGGATCGTGTCGCCCGCGGTCTTTTTTACGTGGTCCGCCTCGCCCGTAAGCATAGACTCGTCAACGTAGACCTCGCCCGTGGCGACCGTAAGATCGGCGGACGCCTGATCTCCGGCGGATATCACGGCTATATCGTCAAGCACGATCTTGTTCGCCTCGACCGTTATCTGTCTGCCGTCTCTATTGACCCTGCATTTAGTTTCGGTAACTATGCGGAGCTTTTTTATGACCTGAAGGCTTTTGATCTCCTGAAACGAACCCATGCCCACGTTCATCAGCGCGGGGATAATAAACATGAATTTCGATATGCCGAAATAAGTGTCCGCAATATCTGACCTACCTATCGCCTTTAAAACGATTATAAACGCAGCGAAGACCGCGGCTATGACGAATAAAACCACGTTGAAAAACGTGAACAGGTTGCCCGCCACGATCCCGAGCGTGCTTTTTTCGTTCGGATCGGTCGCAGTATTGCCGTATCCTTTGGCAACGCGCTCTTCCGCCTGCCTGCTGCTTAACCCGACGTTCACGTCAGCTTCTATACGCTCTATCGGCTCTCTTTTTATATCACTTTTTTTCATATACTCTCTCTTTTAAAGCCGTCATTATACGCGTATTGTATCACAAAAACCGACTTATTTCAAGTGTTTTGATAATGAAAAATAAAAAAGTAAAATATACAGCAGCCGCCGCGTCAAGCGGAATTGTTATTAAAAAAGTATTGACAGTGAAAAAATTTTGATATAAAATAAATTTGCTGAAACTTTTTTGCCGTTTTTTCAGTCATATATGTCAAAGGAGGTGGGGAGATGGAAAAAGAGGAATTTTCCGATCGCGTTCAGGCAAAAAGAAAAGACCTTTTTGCGGCGGCGTATTCCGTGGTGCGCAACACGGAGGACGCCAAGGACGCCGTCTCCGAAGCCGTGGCGTCGGTATGGGCAAATCTGCACAAATTGAAGGACGACTCCAAATTTGACGCGTGGCTTCTCAAAGCCGTATATAACGAAGCAAAGGATATTTATAAAAGGAACCGCACGGCGTCAAGCATAGAAGAGCTGTCCGAGGCGTTTTCATACGACGCGGATATGGAAAACGTTGAATTTTTTGATATTATATCCCGCTGCGGTTTTGACAAGAAAACGCATCTTATACTTACGATGCGCTTCGTATACGGCTGTACGCTTGAAGAGATAGCGGCTGATGCCGACATCCCGCTCTCTACCGTTAAAACAAAATATTACAGGGCGCTTAAAAAGCTTTCCCGCACGGAGGGGCTGAAATGAAGAAAAACGGCGATTACAATAATATAGAAAAAATCCTTCAAAAAAGGTATGAAGGCGTAAAAAAAGATATAAAAGACCCGGGATTCGTAAATATCAACTACGCCGGAGCGCAGAGAAAAGAGAGATTTTTTGAAAAGCCCGCGGTGTACGCGGCGGGGCTCGTGCTCGTTGCCGTGCTCGTCTGCGGCGGCACGTTCATAGGCCTCAAATATCTTGAAAAGCTCGGCGCTTCCAGGATCGACCCGCTGACCTCAGATACCGTCGGTATATCCGGGGAGCTGACCGATCCCGACGTAACGGACACGGAGCAGGTGACCGACGACGACTGCGGTACGGATAAACTACGCGCCCCGGTTTACATGACGGTCAAAAGCGGCGGCGAAACGATATACCCGAACGCCTACTTTTTGTGGTCGGAAAAATATTCGGACGGTGACGGAGCGTGGATAGACGCCGACGGCGCCGGTGCCGAGACGGTGAAGGCTGTGCCGGATATAGCGTTTGACGGAGTGTCGTTGGAGATCGGCTATGAAAACGCGTCGGAGGTGCATTACAGCATCAAACAAAACGAAAAACCCGTGTATTCCGGCGACGGCGATCTGAGCGGATTTTTCAGCGAAGCCGAGCAGGGCGTATACCGCGTCATCGCGTCTTTTACAGTAACCGGACGCGAGATAGACGGCAAATTCGAGTCAAGCGCGTGGGAATGCCCGTTTGACGTCGCTGTCTGGACAACGGAAGTGACGGTAATGGAAACCGAGCCTGATTCGGATAACGTGTCCGAAACAGAAACGGAGACAGATACCGAAACCGAAACAACGGCGGAAACGACGGATATAACACTGCCCGGCACGTATAAAGAAGGGAAGCCTCCCGTTTATTTAAAAGTTTTTGACGCAAACGAGATCATTTATCCGGACGCATGGCTCTGGGGCACGGAAGTCGCGAAAAACGTACCCGTCCTGCATTATGACGGAAGTGATATCGATATTGCTTACGTGCAGCCGTCCGGCAGATGTTACGTCGGTTACAGACGTTACGGCAGTGATGAGGAAGAACATATCTCCGTTGATTATATCAACGACTATCTTAAGCACGCGCATACCGGCACATACCGCTTTGTGATCAGGTTCAGCTTCACATATGGCGATACAGTCGAAGGATTTGATTATCCGTTTGACGTTGAAGTGCTGATAAAGGAAGAAACGACCGAACCGGAGGAAACGACGGGTCCGGATCTGCATGATCCGGAGACCCCGGACCTTACGGTGAAAGTGACCTGCGGCGCAAAAACGATAATCCCCGACGCGTACGCCGCTTACGGCGGAGGCGTTGACGAAGACAATGCGTATATGTCAAATAAAGTTCCGTATATAACTTACGTTAACGACGGCATGAAGGCCGATTATGACGAAAGAAATATTGCAAACGTAAGTTATTGGATCGCTTTCAGCGACAAAAAAAGCTGGACGCTTGAGGAAGTAAACGACTATCTGAAAGACGCGGTCGAAGGCGAATACAGAATAGTCATACGCATCAAACGCGAAACGCACGACGAATACGGAAATTTTATCAATTCAACGTATGATTATCCGTTTGATGTTATCGTTACGACACCCGCGGAGCCGATAGAGCCTGATATGACAAACGGAAAGCATCCCGTTTATCTGACCGTTAAATGCGGAAATCAGACTGTATATCCGGACGCGTACTTTCTGTGGACGACGGAATACCGGGACGAAGAAGGCGGCTGGCTTGAAGGCGACGGCGCGGGTGCCGTATGGGCGGAGAACGTACCCGTAATAGAATTTGACGGAGGCGCCGCGATAAAGATCGGATACAAGGAAGCCGGAAACGGCACGAGCTTATCGTTTCGGATCAATAAAGGCGAAGAGTATTGGAACGTTTCACGCGACGAGATAAACAGTTTCTTCAAGCACGCCGAGCTCGGCACGTACCGCATTACGGTAACGTGCAGCGTAAAAGGACGGCTTATTGACGGTCAATACGAATCAACGGGATGGGAGTATCCGTTTGACGTGAAAATACAGTCGGCTGAGACGGAAACCTATCCTACACAAGAGTTTATTGATCTTATAGAGGTCAGAGCAAACGGAGAAAAGATAAACGGTCTTATTCCGGAATGGGAAACGTTTACCGGATATGAGCTTGAGATTGTCGGCAGAGAGGATATCCTGATATATTACAAGACCGGTATGACGGTCAGCGCGATAAACAAGGCGAGCGTAGTAGAAATCGAAAGCACGGTAAGAGTTCAGGGCGGATATAACGATACGGTATCGCACAACTCGCTTGACAGTCTGAACAACGCGATAACAAAAGCACTGCAGGACGGCGCGGACAGTATTTATATAACCGTGGACATGAAAAACAGCAACGCGTATGCGCATTATTCGTTTGAGATAATGTTCGGACAAAAAGGAAAAGCGCCCGTTTATCTGTCCGTCGCGGGCGACGGACGCATATATCCGGACGCATATCCCGACCACGTTGACGTATATGAAAACGGAAAAACAGTAAAAACAACAGGAAACGGCGTATCAGACGCGAAAAATATACCGACGGTCAATTACGGCGAGGGACTCAGCGTGAATTACAACGCGCTTACAGATAAATACCTGCCGCAGCGGCTTATAAAATATGAGTTATACGATATAAACACAGGCGCAGTCCTGACAGAAGGGCCTACGATTAACAGACTGAACGCGTATCTTGAAAGCGCAAAGAGCGGAATATACAGGGCTGTCGTTTCGTTTTACCTTAATGATTTCAATATGAACGACGGTACGACAGTGACCGGATATTACGTTTATCCGTTCAACGTTTACGTTGAGTATAAGGAGACGAGCGACGCAAAAAGACCCGTGTATCTGACGGTAAGCAACGGCAACGGAACTATATATCCGGACGGATATTTCTGCTGGTGTGAGATGTATGACGACAGAAGCGGATCATGGGTAGACGGATGTAACGGTTTGGCACCGTCATACGTTGCTGTGATAAAATATGACGGCGGCGATCTGGTTTTCAGATATGACGACGCCGGAAACGGTACGGAGATAGACGGGATAGGATGTTATGACGAAAACGAAAATCCGTGTTATCCGTCTGTGGGAACTTTTGATGATCTGAACCGGTTTTTCAAGACCGCAGACAACGGCGTTTACCGTGTTTACGTCTCATTTATAATAAAAGGCCGCCTTATAGACGGAAAATATGAAAGAGAATGCTGGGAATATCCGTTTGACGTGGTGGTGAAAT
The DNA here is from genome assembly GCA_016280525.1 of Clostridiales bacterium. Taxonomy (GTDB): domain Bacteria; phylum Bacillota; class Clostridia; order Oscillospirales; family CAG-272; genus UBA1248. The sequence goes on along the minus strand of JAEEGW010000107.1, from coordinate 914 downwards.
AATTTTTGGCAGGGCGGGAGCTTGCTCCCGCCGCAGCCTCATCCGTCGGCAAAGCCGACACTTTCTCCAAAAGGAGAAGGCAAACGGCGGGAGCAAGCCCCCGCCCTACAACTGCACAAAAAAACCTCGCTATTGCGAGGCTTTTTCATTAGGCTCCCACTTGCAGCGGACCGGGGAAACGATATCTCCGTCCTTTTTCAGAAGAGCAAGCGCCTGAGTTACTACCTTTTTGTCAAGACCGGTCAGCTTTGCTATTTCCGCTGCGCTCAGCGGTTTTCCGGCGGCTCTCATTGTCTGAAGGATCATTTCCCTGATCTCCATAAGCGTTATCCTTTCTTTTTTATTTTGTTGAATTTATATATTTCACAGCTTCCGTCGCTGCCGACGCGCCGTCCGCGGCGGCGGTAACGAGCTGCCGCAGCTCTTTTGCACGGTTGTCCCCGGCAACGAACACGCCGGGCGTTTTCGTTCTGCAATCCTCGCCGGATACGGCGTATCCGGCGGAGTCAAGTTCAAGGACGTTATCAAACGCGCGGTTTTCCGGTATCCTGCCTACGGCGACGAAAAGACCGTTCACTTCAAGCTCCGTGATATTGCCGTCCTTGTCCGTCACCTCAATGCTTTTAAGGCGCTTTTCCGCCGTCAGCTTCGTCACGCGGCTGTTTAAAACGAATTTGACGTTTTCACGCGCTTTTAACAGCTCAGCCGAGGTATCGTCTCCTCTGAATTCGTCGCGGCGGTGGATCAGATATACGGTTTCCGCTATATCAGACAGATACAAAGCGTCTTCAAGCGCGGTGTTGCCGCCGCCCACGACCGCGACCTTTTTGCCGCGGAAGAACGCGCCGTCACACGTTGCGCAGTACGATATGCCGCGGCCGACGAGCATATCCTCGCCGTCAACGCCCAGCTTT
>JAEEGW010000106.1 GCA_016280525.1 Clostridiales bacterium | reverse complement strand
GTACTTCTTCAAAATGAGCAAATACGCGGACGCTTTGATGAAGTATTACGACGAAAACCCGGAATTCATCCTGCCGGAATCGCGCAAAAAAGAGATGGTAAACAACTTCTTAAAGCCCGGTTTGCAGGACCTCTGCGTCACGCGCAGCTCTTTCAAATGGGGCATCCCGGTCAAAAACGACCCGAAGCACGTCTTATACGTCTGGATGGACGCGCTTATAAACTATATCACGGCGTTAGGCTACGACCCGGAGAATCCCGAACAGCCCGAGACGTTTAAAAAATACTGGCCGGCGGACGTTCATTTTATAGGTAAGGACATCCTGCGTTTCCACAGCATTTACTGGCCCATATTCCTGATGGCGGCGGGACTGCCTCTGCCAAAGCAGATATTCGCGCATCCGTGGCTGTTATCCGGCGTTGACAAAATGTCAAAATCCCGCGGCAACGTAATATACGCGGACGATCTTATAAAGCTCTTCGGCCGCGACGGCTGCCGTTACTATTCCTTAGCCGAGATGCCGTACGGAAGCGACGGTACGATAACGTATGAAAACGTGATCTCCCGTTACACTTCGGACCTCGCCAATATTTTGGGCAACCTCGTAAAGCGCACGGAATCCATGACCGTCAAGTATTTTGACGGCGTTATCCCGTCGCCGACGGAGGAGACCGACCTTGACCGCGACTTAAAAGAAACGGTTATTTCATCTGCCGCAAAATATAAAGAGCTGATGGACAAATTCATGGTCTCCGACGCGCTCGACGCCGTGTTTACCGCCCTGCGCCGCGCGAACAAATATATAGACGAGACTACGCCGTGGATACTCGCAAAAACCGACGAAGGCAAAGTTCGCCTGCAGTCCGTCCTGTACAACCTGCTTGAAACCATACGTATATGCGCCGTCCTGCTCAAACCCGCTATCCCGGACAGCGCGTCAAAGATCCTTGAAGCGTTAGGCGAAGCAGACGACGATATGGCAAGCACAAAGAGCTTCGGCAAGCTTGCCGCGGGCAGGGTGATAGTTGAAGGCGAGGCGCTGTTCAGCCGTCTTGACGAGGCGAAAGTGCTTGAAGAGATACAGAAAGATCAGCCCGAGGAGCCGAAGAAGCCCGAAGGCGAGCCGGAGATAGAGTTTGACAGCTTTGTAAAAGTTGAAATGAGAACGGCCGAGATACTTGAATGCGAGCCGGTGCCGAAGTCAAAGAAGCTGTATAAATTAAAGCTTGATTTAGGTTACGAGCAAAGACAGGTCTTATCCGGCATCGCTCCGTATTACACGCCGGAGCAGCTGACAGGCAAAAAGGTCATAGTCGTGGCAAACCTCAAGCCGAGGATGATGATGGGCTACGAGTCAAAGGGAATGGTCCTGGCGTCAAGCGCCGAGGGCGACACGGTAAGAGTTATATTCCTTGATCCCGCCACGCCCAACGGTCAGAGAATAAGCTGATGATATTCGATACCCACGCCCATTACGACGACGTAAAGTTTAAGGAAGATCAGAAACAAGTCATAGAAAGACAGTTTTCGGGCGGCGTTTCGGGCATTTTAAACTGCGCCACGTGCTTGGAAAACATACCGGAAACGCTGAAACTCTGTAAAAAATACGAAAGGATGTATGCCGCGCTTGGCATACACCCTTCCGATTGTTACAGGTATAAGTCGCCAGATGACAGTCTTTCGGCGCTTGAAAAAGTAATATCGGATAACGACGTCAGAGCGCTCGGTGAAATAGGGCTTGACTACCACTACGATTTTTCGCCTAAGGATTCGCAGCTGCAGTACTTTGAAGCGCAGCTGTGCTTAGCCGAAAAGCTCGGTCTGCCCGCCGTCATACACGACAGGGAAGCGCACGGAGACGTTTTCGAGCGTCTGCGCAGTTTCAAAGGTATCGCGATAATCCACAGCTGCTCCGAAAGCGCGGAGACCGTACGGCAGCTGTGCCGCAAAGGTCACTACGTATCTTTTTCCGGCTCTGTGACGTTTAAAAACGCGAATTCCGTAAGAGAAGCGGCAAAAACCGTGCCGGACGGGCTTCTTCTGGTCGAGACGGACTCGCCGTATATGGCGCCCGTACCGCACCGCGGCGAAAGAAACGAAAGCCTTTATATCCGCTATATAATTGACGTTTTAGCCGAGGTAAGAGGCGATACGCGTGAACATATAGAGCGGATAACGGAAGAAAACGCAAAGCGGCTGTTTAAGATAATATAATACTACTTTCAAAAACTCCTTCCGTCACAGCATTGCTGTGACACCTCCCTCAAAGAGGGAGGCAAATTAGGCTCCCTCCGTGAGGGAGCTGTCAGCTGTAGGGGTTCCCCGCCGCATCAGCGGTGGGGGTTCACATAGCTGACTGAGGGAGTTTCTTGATATTTTTGGCATATTAAGATATAATCTCTAAAATATCGCAGAAAGCGTCCGCTTCCGCCGTCGTGTTGAAACAAGAAAAACTGATCCTGACCGCGCCGTCCGGCGCGGTCATTTTATGCGCGTCGGGCGAGCAGTGGAGTCCGGCTCTCGCACATACGCCGTGAGCGTTCAGCGCCGCCGCCGTCTTCTCGGACGGTTCGTTTTTTATATTGAAGCAGAGAAGCGAGCCGGGATTTCCGTGATAGAAAACGACGTTTTTATTATCTGCCGTGTTTTTCAGTATCCGTTCGCTTATCGCCCGCTCTTTTTTGCTTATTTCCGGTATGCCGGCTTCGTTTACAAAATCAAGCCCCGCGGACAGCGCGGCTATCGCGGCGGTAGGCAGAGTGCCCGCCTCGAACTTCTCCGGCGGGTAAAACGGCATGGACGGCTCACGCGAGTTCACGCCGCTTCCGCCGTACAAAAGCGGCTTCATCCTTTCCGTGTCAAAGCAAGGTGAAAAAATCATCGCGCCGCAGCCGGGTATGCCGTATAAGCCCTTGTGCGCCGGTACGCAGAGGACGTCAATACTGTCTCTTATAACGTCAATATCAAAATGCCCCGCCGCCTGCGCGCCGTCCGCTATGAATATCACGCCTCTGTCT
>JAEEGW010000105.1 GCA_016280525.1 Clostridiales bacterium | reverse complement strand
GCCATCATAAGCGAGAAGCCGAGCAGAACGAACACGACCGTGCCGATGCAGAAGTCCATAAGGTTCTTCATTATGATGTTGCCCGCGTTTTTTGCGCGTGTAAATCCGGTCTCCACCATAGCGAAACCCGCCTGCATGAAGAACACGAGCGCGGCTCCTATAAGAAACCAGACGCCGTAAACTTCACTTGTAACGGTATCTTGTATCAGTTGAGTTAAACTTTCGGTTGCCATTCAAATACACCTCCTATCTTACGCTGAAAAGGATATCGGCGTAGCTCGGGAACGGCCAGTACGATTTAGCCGTGAGCGTTTCCGCCTCGTCGCACGCGACGCGCAGACCGCACATCTCGGACAGCACGTCGTCGCGGATCATAACGGATTCGGAGATTATACCCTCCGCGTCCTGCAGTTTGATAAGCGCCTTCTGCAGATCGGCAGTCTTTGACGCTATCGTGTCCGTCAGAACTGACAGTCTCTTTACAAGACCCGTTTCATATTCGCAGGACAGGGACGAATCAAGCGCTTTTTTGCTCTGCGCTTCTTTTGCAATATCGGAAGCGAACTTTGCGACCGCGGGCAAGATCTGCGTCTTTGCCATAGTCACCATGGTATTTGCCTCTATCGTGACCGTCTTGCAGTAGTTTTCAAGCATTATCTCACAGCGCGACTGCAGCTCTTCCACTGAGAAGATTTTATGCGATGTGAGCATTGTAACGTTTTTCCTGTCAAGCAGATGCGGCATACAGTCCGCGGTCGTTCTGTAGTTTAACAGTCCGCGCACTTCCGTCGCTTCCTTGATCCAGGCGTCGTCGTAGCCGTTGCCATTGAATATGATGCGCTTGTGATCTTTTATGGTCTTCTTTATCATGTCGTGCAGCGCCGTTTCAAAATCTGACGCGCCTTCAAGTCTGTCCGCGTAGATCTTCAGGCTCTCCGCGACCGCGGCGTTCAGCATGATGTTTGCGCAGGCTATGGAGTTTGACGAGCCGAGCATACGGAACTCGAACTTGTTGCCGGTGAAAGCAAACGGAGAAGTTCTGTTTCTGTCCGTCGTGTCGCGGTTGAACTTCGGCAGAACGTCAACGCCGAGCTTCATCTGCGTTTTTTCGGTCCCCTGATACGGCGTGTCGTTTTCAATAGCGTCAAGCACCGCGCCGAGCTCGTCGCCGACGAACATCGAGATGACCGCGGGCGGCGCCTCGTTCGCGCCCAAACGGTGGTCGTTTCCTGCGGTCGCAACGGAAATGCGGAGCAGATCCTGATAATCGTCGACGGCTTTGATCACCGCGCACAAAAACAGTAAAAACTGCGCGTTTTCATACGGCGTCTCGCCGGGAGACAAAAGGTTTTGTCCCTCGTCCGTGGCTATCGACCAGTTGTTGTGCTTGCCGGAGCCGTTCACGCCCGCGAAAGGCTTTTCGTGGAGCAGGCAGACGAGCCCGTGCTTCTGCGCGACCTTCTGCATTATCTCCATAGTGAGCTGGTTGTGGTCCGTCGCGACGTTCGTCGTAGTGTATATCGGCGCAAGCTCGTGCTGGGCCGGAGCGACCTCGTTATGCTCGGTCTTCGCCATGATGCCGAGCTTCCACAGCTCGTCGTTCAGCTCTTCCATGAAAGCCGCAACTCTCGGCTTGATAGCGCCGAAGTAGTGGTCGTCCATCTCCTGACCCTTGGGCGGCTTTGATCCGAACAGAGTTCTGCCGCAGAAGCGCAGGTCGGGACGCTGATCGTACATTTCTTTTGTTATAAGAAAATATTCCTGCTCCGGTCCGACTGACGAAACGACTCTTTTCGCGGTGTCGTTGCCGAACAGTTTAAGAACGCGCAGCGCCTGTTTGTTAAGCGCTTCCATCGAGCGTAAAAGCGGCGTTTTCTTGTCAAGCGCGTGGCCGCCGTACGAGCAGAACGCGGTGGGTATACATAACGTCTTGCCTTTTATGAACGCGTATGACGTCGGATCCCAGGCGGTATAGCCTCTCGCCTCAAACGTGGCGCGAAGTCCGCCCGACGGGAAGGAGGAAGCGTCCGGCTCGCCTTTTATAAGCTCCTTACCGGAAAATTCCATTATAACGCTGCCGTCGGGCGACGGGGAGATAAAGCTGTCGTGCTTTTCGGCGGTGATGCCGGTAAGCGGCTGGAACCAGTGCGTGAAGTGCGTAGCGCCCTTGGACACCGCCCAGTCCTTCATCGCCGCGGCAACGGCGTTGGCTACGCTTATGTCAAGCGTCTTGCCTTCGTCAATAGTCTGCTTCAGCGAATTATATACCTTAGCCGAAAGCGTCGCTTTCATAACTCTGTCGTCAAATACGTTCTCACCGAAATAATCCGATACGGTTTTCATTGTTTTTTCTCCTTTTTTTCTTGAAAAATGAAGAGGCGCCTTCCACAAATGTGAAAGACGCCTTTGCCTTTTCGTTTATTACGGCGGTATTATACTACACAAAAACCGATTTGTCAAGCCCTTTTTGCAATTTTTTTGAAATTTTCCTGCATTTTTTGATTTGGATGTTTTGTTGGGGGTTACCCACCCCTCCGGCGCGTACCGCGCCAACCCCCAAACCCCCTTACCCCTCCCACAGATCAAAGATCTGATGGGGCTACCGAGACAATCGGCTGAGGGTGTGTTTTCGTGCAGAATTCTGAAAAGCAACGCGATGAATATATAAATGCTCACATCAATTATAATTTTGATCAATATCTCTTTTCCTGCAAATAACCTCTTCATTTC
>JAEEGW010000104.1 GCA_016280525.1 Clostridiales bacterium | reverse complement strand
CTTGCCTTCAAGAAATCCCTCGGTATAGCTGACAAACTCTCCGTTTCTATCCGCCGGAAGATAGAAAAGCTCCCTTACAGTCTGTCCGCCGCAGGTAAAATAAAAGCTGCCGACGGCGGGTACGTCGCTGTGATATTTTATATTGAAACGATTGTATTTTTCTGCAATATATTTCATTTTCTCAACCCCTTAAGAAGTTTAATTTCCGCCGCGTAGCCGTCAATGTCGTTTGGCGTTTCAAGCTCAAACGGCAGGCGGCGAAGGTATTTATTGTTTATTATGCGTTCTATGTTTTCCAGACCTATAAATCCCTGACCGATCTTTTCGTGCCTGTCCTTATGCGCGCCTTTCGGGTTTTTGCTGTCGTTCAGATGTATTGCGTGCAGTCTTTCAAGTCCTATAACGCGGTCAAATTCTTCAAGCGTTTGATCAAGTCCGTCGCCTACGTCGTAGCCGCCGTCCGATATGTGACACGTATCAAGGCAGACGCCTAAGTGTTCTTTATACTCGCAGCCGTCTATTATCGTGCGCAGCTCTTCAAAAGTCGCGCCTATCTCGCTGCCTTTGCCCGCCATCGTTTCAAGTAAGACCGTGGTTTTCATATCTGCGCGCATATTTCTGTTCAGCATTTCAAGTATGTATTTTATGCCGATTTCAACGCCCTGCCCGACGTGGCTGCCGGGGTGGAAGTTATAGAGACTGCCGGGGATATGTTCGAGGATCGCTATGTCGTCCGCGAATACCATATCCGCAAACTCGCGCGTCTTCGCCTCCGCGGACGCGGGATTGAGCGTATAAGGCGCGTGCGCCACGATTTTGCCGAAGTTGTTTTCTTTCATATATGAAACGAGCGCAGCCGCGTCGTCGGGATCGAATTTTTTTACCGAGCCTCCGCGCGGATTGCGCGTGAAAAACTGGAAAGTGTTCGCGCCTATCTGCGACGCCTGCTTTCCCATTGCGAGATAACCGTCGGACGACGATAAATGACAGCCTATGTAAAACATTGTTGACCTCCTTTTATATCAGTATCCGATAAGGATACCGATCATAAGAAACGCTATGACGAGCGCGAACGTGACCGCAAACAGCGGCCACGATTTTTTCAGCCATTTGAAATATGAGAATTCTATCATTGAAAGTCCTATCAGAAGGACCGGCGAGGTGGGGAAGAGCAGATTGGTATAACCGTCCGCAAACGTGTATATAAGCACCTGCATCTCTTTTGTAAGACCGAGCGTAAGAACTTTCAATATGGATATGACGAATATCGCTTTTGCCGTTGAAGACGAGATAAAGAATTCAAGTACGAGTACGATAAGGAAGAGGACGAGCGCGAGCGAATACGGATTTTTGTTCGTTACAAGGCCGTTTATCGTGTTCGTTATAGTCGGCAGGACTTTTCCTTCAACGAGTATGTATTTGACGGACGAAGCCATAAGGATGAACAGGATCGTCGGTATGACGCTCACAACGCCCTTGAAAAACGATTTGACGGTTTTTTTGAATTTGAAGCCGGAGGCGATAAGGGCGGCAAGCGTTCCGCCTATAAGAAATACGGCGATAAGCGCGACGACCGTATAATCGCGAACGGAATCTATCACTGAAAATGTGATCAGAGTAGTTAAAACGACCGCGAAGAATACAAGATAAGTTATAAATATCTTTTTTTCATCCGGTATTATTTCTTCTTTAAACAACCTGTCTTTTATTTTTGAATCGCTTTCGTAAGTGTATGAAGCTTCCGGCTTTTTGTCTATCTTTTTCGTATATAATAACAGGAAAAGCTCAATAAGTCCGTACATCACAAAGAATATGATTATACGGAACCAGATCTTTATCATCGGGTTCACGTCTATGAGCTGTGAAGCGAACAGGACCGTAAACGGGTTTGTAACAGCGGACGAAAAACCGAAGCCGCAGGATACGATCGAGACGAGAAAACCGGTAAACGAGTCGTAGCCGAGCGAAAGCGAGAGTATGACTATTACCGGAAGCAGCGTAAGCATCTCCTCAAACAGACCGAGCATAGCGCCGAAGCCCATAAATACGAACGATACGATACTCAAAAGCAAAAACCTGTGATTTCTGAATTTTGAAATTACGCGGTCAACTATGACTTTTATGCCTTTGTTGTCGTCCATCGCCTGGAACGTGCCGACTATGACGAGCAGGAATACGGAAAGCATTATTATGTTTATGCCGTCGCCGCTGCCGAGCAGCAGAAACGGCGCTAAAACGCCTTTCCATACCGGTATGCCGGGCTCGTTTTCGAGGGGGATATAGCTCTGATAATCAACGACTTCTTCGCCGTTTTCTGTTTTCGTCTGATACGCTCCCTTCGGTATGACGTACGTCAGAACGATGGAGACGACGATCAGAGCGGACAAAAGGATAAGTACGAAGATAAACGATTTGCGCGAGATGTTTACAAGCTTGTCTTCTTTTTCTGCGGTTTTTTTCTCAGGCATTTTCCAGCTCTCCTCTCAGCATTTCGTAAAGCAGCGCAACGCGCGTACAGACCTGACGCTGGCCTTCCGGCGGGTAGAAATAATAAAGCTCGTCCTTGTAATAAAGTTCAAATTCCTCGCCGCAGGAATAAGCGATGCCTTCCAGATGATCTACCGTATATTCAAAATACAGATCGCTTATATCCGATTTAAACGATACCTTCTGACTGTCAAGATGAAATACGCCTTTTTCCGTACGTACTTCCTTTACCTGATCTTTGAATATCTTTACGTCGACCGGTATGTCAAGACTTAGGTCGTGCAGCGTTTCTTTTTCAATTTCTTTTATCTTTGCGTAATAATCAAATATCGTCGGCAGGTCGGTTTCGGTAAATCGGTAATCTGCTCCTATGTGATACTGTTTTCCGCAGTGCGTACACGTAAGCGTGTTGCCTTTTGAGGTATTTGAATAAAGCGTTTTACAGTGCGGGCACATATAAAGTACGTTGTGCAGTCCCTCGGCTTTTTTCCGCGAGCGGAAATTACATATCGTGCGCGAAAATTCGTTATACGACAAACCCTCGCGAATTATTCCGGCAAGCTCTTCGCCGTCAAGTTCTTTAAGCTCTTCCGGTTGGATTATGCGCTTGACCTCTACCTCGCATACGCCGCGGAATATCCTTTTGCGCCATTTTGGCGAGATGAAATATAAGTTTCTTATCTCGACGATAACTACGGGAACGCCGAGCTTTTTGCAGAGGTCCGCAATGTTTTTGTCAACGTACGAGGGCCCGCCGTCCGTGGACAGCCTCGCTTCCGGCATTATCGCAACGGGGCGGCCTCTTTTTACCGTCCGCATAATGCCTTTAAGACACATGACGTCCGGATAAAACATCTTTTTGCTTATGTGACCGCTTTTGCGCATTATTTTGCCGAGCAGAGGCGTTCTGAAAATATATTCGTTTATGACGCCCGCCATGTCTTTTTCCGTATCTATGCGGTAAAGCGCCGCAACGTCAAGCGCGGAATGATGCTCCGCAAGATATATAAACGGCCCGGTCATCTCGCGCACGGCGTCGGCTCCGGTCACTTTGAATCTGATCTTTAAGCAAAGGAGCTTCAAAGCCAGCTTTTCAAAAAGACTTATAAGAAACGGAGTATAACCCTCTTCGTCCTTGAAAAAGAATTTCTTTAAAACCAGAACAAGAAGCGAAAACAGTATCGCCGCCGCCAGAACTATTATAAGTATAAGCGCCCAGATGGGAAGCGCGTCTGCAATGAATTTTTTTATAGCCGAGCCCATAAGTATGGACGTTGCGATGGACGGTATGACGCCCGTCGCGCACGTCAGAAGATATTTACGGTACGGTATTTTTTTGCTTGAACCGTAGTAACATATTGCGCCGAACGGGATTATGGGCATAATGAACAGGATATACATAAAGATCATCGTGTTGCGCGTCTTTGATCTCTGTTCGTACTTTTTGATTTTGTCTTCCTTGTTGAAAATATCTCCGTTGAAGCGGAAAACGTTGACAAGAAAATATATCATGGAGCAGCCCAACGCCACGCCGAGGTCGCAAAGGATCATGGCGAGCCACCAGGGATACGACATACCGCTTGATAACTGTATGAACTCCGCCGGGATAAAAATGACGACCATCTGCAGCGCCTCTATCAAAGAGACTGTCAAAAAGCCGATAACGCCGTTATCGAGCAAAAGCTGCTTCGCGCCTTCAAAATCCTGCTTCGCTTCAAGCTTTATAAAAGGAAAAAAGATATTTCTTAAAAAGAATATCAACAGGCACAAAACGACCAGAGCGATACATAATATGACTATTCTTTCCGTTATCTTTCTTTTCTTGGTTTTTTCCATATATCCTACCGTTATAATTAAATGATTTACTGTATTTTATCATATATTTTCGCCTGTGTCAATGGGTTTTGGGGATTTGGGGGAGAAGCAATGAAAAATGAAGACGGCGCTATGCGCCTAATGATGTATTGGCTTCGCCAAAATGATGAAGAT
>JAEEGW010000103.1 GCA_016280525.1 Clostridiales bacterium | reverse complement strand
GGACTGTTTGTAAGAACGAAGCTGTGTAAAAAACACCGCTGGCTTTTCATACCTTTCACGTCCTGCTTATACGTTATTATCGAATACCTTTTCACGTTAGGACCGCTTGCAACGCCGTGGGCGAGACTTGCCGTAACGCAGCAGAACAATATTTTGGGAATTCAGACCGCGTCCGTTTTCGGCTCTTATTTCATATCCTTTATCATAATATCGGTAAACGCGGCGCTGGCGTACGGCATATACGAATTAACAAAGAACAAAAATAAAAAAACCGCGCTCATCTGCCTTGTCTCCGCCGCTTCTCTGTTCTTTTGCAACATGGGTGTCGGCGGCATACTTTACGCCGCGGACAAGCGCGTGACGGACAGTCTGCCGCACTACTCCGCCGCGTCTTTTCAGTCAAATATCGTATCCGGCAGGTCAGAGACGACTTTCAGCGAGAAGCTTGACAGATTTTTTGAAGTTTCGGCGCAGCTTACAGACGAGAAAGGCACGAAGCTGATAGTGATGCCGGAGGGCGTTTTTTCCACAGCCGTAAGAGCCGACGGCAGAGTGGGCGAGGCGCTTTTGAAATTCTCCGCGGAATACGACGTCGTAATCGTTTTCGGATGTTTTGAATACGAAGGCGGCGATCTTTATAACGTCACTTACTGCGTGTCGCCTGACGGGACGTTTTCCGGTCCGTACAGAAAACAGCATCCCGTGCCTTTCGGGGAATTCACTCCGGCAAGGGATATCCTGCTTAAAATAATGCCGTTTCTTGAAGACGTCACAGACGTGGGAAGTGAGATCTGCGCCGGAAAAGAAAGCGTCGTTTTTGATTCGGCTGTCGGTAAGCTCGGCTCATTCATCTGCTTTGACTCCGCGTTTGAGCAGATAGGGTACGAGCAGACCGCAAAAGGCGCGGTCGTACTCACGGAATCCACGAACGACTCGTGGTGGATGGATTCCGCGCAGTTATACGAGCATAACGGTCACGCGGTGCTTCGCGCCGTGGAGAGCAGAAAATACGTTGTTCGCTCCGCGTCAGCCGGTTTTTCAACGGTCATATCGCCGCAGGGAGAGATACTTGACGGCGTAAAACCGCTTACAGCCGGATTTGCGACCGCGGAAATCGCAAACAGAGAGGACACGAGCTTTTACCACAAAACGCCGTATCTGTTCCCTTCTCTGTGCTTATCGGCCGTCATAGGCGGTTTTGTATGGGCATTTATATACAAAAAACGCGCTGTTTCAAAAAATAACGGCGGTAAACACTTGCAAAATTAATAAAAATATAGTATAATATGGGTTTGATAAACATTTGACGGCAAACGGGTCGTCAAGGCGCCGACCCCCTATGATCTCTGCGCCCCTCAGATATTTCTGAGGGGCCGGGGTTCCCCGCCGCGACCAGCGGTGGGGAACCCCGGGAGGGGTAAGAGGGGGCTTGGGGGGGTGTGTCGAGGGGTTCCCCGTTGCGAACGAACGTGAGCAATGGGGGTTCACGAGAGGGGTGGGACCACCCAAGAGCGGCGTAAGCCGCACAATTCGTCGCGCCAGCGACACCGGTTTTTATTCTTTATTCTTTATTCTTTATAAACGGACGACCAATGGTCGCCCCTACATTGATTTGTTTGATTTAAAAACGGACGACCAATGGTCGCCCCTACAAGCGGACTGTTGAAATGTCGCCCTCTTAATTCTTAATTCTGAATTCTTAATTTTACATTAAAGGAATGTGTGATGAAAAATATAAAGATCGGTTTCGTTTCTTTGGGATGCAGCAAAAATCAGCTTGATACGGAGGTCATGCTTTCTTTGCTGTCCGATGAAGGTTATGAAATAACAAGTGAGGAATCCGAAGCCGACGTAATCATAATAAACACCTGCGCTTTCATAAACGACGCGAAGCAGGAAGCGATTGACAATATTTTAGACATAGCGTGGTTCAAAAAGCACAGACATCTTAAAAAAATAATAGTCACCGGCTGTCTTGCGGAGCGCTACCGCGAGCAGATATTCGAGCAGATGCCGGAGGTTGACGCACTTGTTGGCGTCGGTAGCATAAAAAAGATTTGCGAGGCGGTTGCAAGGTCGCTCAAAGGCGAAAAATATTCTTCCTTTGAAGACAAGAACACCTGCGAGCTCGGCGGAAGCCGTATGCTCACCACACCGTCATACGCCGCATATCTTAAAATAGCCGAAGGGTGCGACAACCGCTGCACGTACTGCGCCATACCGCTCATCCGCGGCAGATTCCGCTCGCGCACCATGGAAGACCTTGTTGAAGAGGCAAAGCTGCTTGATAAAGACGGCTGCAAAGAGCTGTCGCTCATAGCGCAGGACACGTCGCGCTACGGCCTTGACTTATACGGCAAATACATGCTGCCGGAACTGATACGCCGCATCTGCGCGGAGACTGAAATACCGTGGATAAGACTGCTCTACTGCTACCCGGACAAGATAACGGACGAGTTGATCGATGAAATCGCAAACAACGACAGAGTCGTAAAATACATAGACCTGCCGATACAGCATATAAACGACGACATTTTAAAGCGCATGAACCGCCACGGCGACAGGGCGACGATAGAGGACGCCATAAAGCGTCTGCGCGAAAAAATCCCCGGCATAACGCTGCGGACGACGGTCATCACGGGCTTTCCCGGAGAGACCGACGAACAGTACGAGGAGCTCTGCGAATTTATAAAAAAGACAAAATTCGACAGATTAGGCGCTTTCGCCTACTCGCGCGAGGAGGACACGCCCGCGTACGATTTTGACGATCAGATAGACGAGCAGGTAAAGCAGGACCGCTGCGACGGCGTTATGGCGCTTCAGTCCGAGATAAGCGAGGAGCTTAACCGCAAAAAGCTGCATAAGACGATAAAGGTGCTCTGCGAGGGATTTGACGGCGCGAGCGGCTCGTACGTCGGCCGTTCCGAAGCGGACGCGCCGGACGTGGACGGCAAAATATTCTTTGATATTGATAAAGGTCAGCATTTACATAAAGAAGGCGACTTCGTCCCCGTCAGAATAACGGACTGCTACGACTACGATCTGGTCGGTATAAGCAAGAAAGGATAAAATCATGGCAAGAAGATCAGCAGGAATAAACTTTCCAAACGTTTTAACGCTTATAAGAATAGCGCTCGTACCGCCGATAATCTTTTTGATTCTCGTGCCGTGGGGCGGAAATTTTGAAGGAGCGCAAAAAATTCAGACGATATTCAACATTATAACCGCGGCGCTGTTTCTGATTGCGGCCTTGACGGATCTTTTTGACGGCGCGATAGCGAGAAGCACCAACCAGGTGACGGATTTCGGCAAGTTTTTAGATCCCGTTGCGGATAAAATGCTTATTTTAGGCACGCTTGTCGCGTTAGCCGGTTCCGAGAGGTTTTCGTATCTGCGTCTTGCCGTCGTCATCTCCGCCTGCATAATCCTTTTGCGCGAGCTGGCGGTCACGTCCATACGCATGGTGGCGAACAACCACGACGGAACGGTCATATCCGCAAATATTTTCGGCAAGATAAAAACCGTCGTTTCCGTCGTCACGGTCATAGTGATACTCGTGGAAGGCGTCATATTCGGAAACGGAGGACTTGCAGGTATATATCTATTGTCGTATATCATGCTCGGTCTTACGGTCCTGCTCACCGTATTCTCCGGCTTCACCTATCTTAAAAAATACTTTTCATACATAGACCCGAGAAAATGATAAGACTTTACTACGCCACCCCCGGCAGTTTGAGCATAAGGGAACTGTACGAGAGGGCTGACAGCAACACAAGAAAAATATTCGACGAATCGGCAAAAGCCGCGCACGACTACTGCTCGCTTTTCTGCCGCGTCCTCTCCGACATAGGCATAGCGGAATGCGGCGCCGACCCGGAGCAGCTTGAAACGTATAAAAATGAATTCGGCAAAGAGTACGTAAAAGACAGGGATATATACTATAACGTATCCCATACGTACGAGCTTCTCTGCTCCGCCGTCTCCGACAGCGAAATAGGCGTTGACTGCGAAACGGTAAACGAGCGAGACTGGCAAGCGTTATCCGAAAGATTCTTTACGCAAAGAGAATGCGAGGCTATAAAAGCCGCGGAAGACCCGCTTGACGAGTTTTTCCGTATCTGGACAAAAAAAGAAAGCTACGTCAAATACACCGGCGAGGGGCTGTCCCGTCCGCTCAATTCGTTTGATACGGCGGATCTTGAGGATATACAGACCACATATAAGATAGCAAACACGTATCTTACCGTGACGGGAGATATTTCCCATATAAGATTTACGAAAGAAGGAAACTGAAATGATAATAAAACCGAGAGGGACCTCGGATATTTTACCTAAGGACTCCCCCGTCTGGCAGAAAATAGAAAG
>JAEEGW010000102.1 GCA_016280525.1 Clostridiales bacterium | reverse complement strand
TGGAATCTATGTTTATCTGCATACCGTCAAGCACGCCGTCGCCGTCAATATCGGAATAGATGTCCTCGTCACGCTGATACATCAGCATTATGAGTCCGCCCAAACTTGACGGGAAGCCTACCTTGCGGTAATTTATCTGAAGGGTAGGAACTATACTGTAGAGATCATCCCATGTCTGCGGAACCTCAAGATCGAGCTCCGCGAAAATGTCTTTGCGGTAGAACAGCATCGAGAAGCCGAGACGCTCCGGCATACCGTAATAGATATACGAGCCGGGACTGTCCGGATTCTCCAGCCGGAGTCCGATGAGAGCCTGACTGTTGAAGCGGTCGGCACAAACCTGCAGGTAATCGGAATAGAGGTTGTTATCGCCGTCCGCTTCTTTGTAAAGCGGCTCGACGGCGCTCCTTATCGCATAGTTTATGACGTCCGTCTGTCCCATTGCAAGAGATATATCGGGTCCGTCGCCGGCAAGCGTTGCGGGAAGCAGCGTACCTGCGGCAACAAGTTTAAGATTGACCTTTACCGGACAGTTAAGGTCTATCAGCTCACGCATGACCTGCGCTTCCTCACGGCTCGTGGAGATCCATACTTCAACGGGTTCAACGTTGCTGTTGTCGTCTATCGCGCCGAGTGAGTTGTAATCCGTAAAGAAGCTGGCGAAGAACGCGCTCAACTCAAATCCGAGAGATTTGAAGAAACCCGCGTTGCCCTTCGGATAATCCTTTGCGTCTTTTCCGGCGGGCTGCAGCGAAATGAAGTCAACGTTCAGAGCCTGCAGCTTGGTGTTCATCACCCAGGTGCCGAGATAACCGGTGTTGACCTTTAAGTTTTCAAGGTTCTTCGCTATTTCGGACTCCTTGCTGCTCATCTTCTGAAGCAGATATGCGATCTTTTCAAGCGTAGCTATATCGGACGCGGACTTACCGCCCAGGATCTTTTTGAACTGTTCGGCAACGTCCGTAATTTTCAGCTGTGTGGTTCTCATAAGGATTATCGTGTCGTAAATGACTTCTGCAAAGCCGTACGATACGAATTCATCCGGGTTCGGACCCGTTATCCTTATGATGGAGCGGTAAATATCGTTCATGTCGCTGATGCAGTCGCCTATCATGCGCAGCGTATCGGACATGTTGCCGTAACCGACTTCCATTTTTATGGTGTAATCTTTTCCGGCCTCAAACCAGAATTTAAGATCCTGTTCACCGTCGTTCAGCGGTGAGCACTGCCAGTCGTCGCTGTAGTTGAACTGCAGCCTGTAGCAGTTTTCAAACGGTATCTCTCCGTTTATGTAGAGCACGCGGGAAACGTACAGACCTTCACGTATGGACTGTTTGAATCTCGGCACGATGTAGTAATAACCGTCCTCGGTTATCTGGTCGCCCGGTATGGTCCATTCTATCCACTGGCCGAACGTCTGCCACTTGCTGTCGCCTATGGTGTTCAAAAGCTGACGCGAAGCGTGCTGCGGTTCGGTTATGGACGACGTTCTGTCGTTCAACGCGTAGATCGTAAGGTCGGACGTGGCAGAGGGCGTTTCCGCCTGTATCTTGGGAGCGTTTGCGTTTGCCGACGCGTCCTTGCTGCCGTGCTGACTGAGGTATTCCTCATACGTGAGAGGAGCCGCATACGGTTCGACGTAGATCTCGGATATGATTATATCGTTCATCGTCGCGTTGAACGTGATCGTATGCTCGCCTTTGGACAGCGCGTATTTCAGCGGCTGCAGCTCGTAACCCTGCGAATCGCGCAGATACGACGTTGACCATTCGTAGATCTGCGTCTTCTGCGGCTTCTTTTCGTTATCGTTCTTGTCAAGCGTAAATCCCTGCGTTCCGTCTTCCCGCTTGGCGTCCGCGTTGAAATTGTCTACGAATTTTCTCGTGAATTCATAGTAGTACGATTCACTGAACGGCGCCTTTCCGTCAACGAAGAACTCGCGCTTGATATTTGACGTGTTGATGCTCTTTGTCTCGAAAGGCTTGTATTCGATGCGGACCACGTAATAACCCGTTTCCGGTACGTTTATGGTCCAGCTCGTCATACCCGCCTCAGGCATGTGGAGCACTTTGCCCTTTTCCGCGTCGTCAAGCACCTCAACGTTCTGGTCGGGATAGTCCGCGTCGGGTGTGTAGGTGTAACCCTCCGCCGCTCTGACCGTAACGCCGGCGCCCTTCGCGTCGGTCCAGCCCTGGGCATTCATTTCGGATATGTAGGTATGGTAGTCCTCGCTGTAGAGGTACTCCTTTACCTGGTCCATGGTCGTCTTTTCCGTCTGTGTTCCGGTGTCCGTCCCGGAAGTGGCGGAGACGCCCGCGGGAATCAGCATAAGCAACGCAAGCAGGACTGCGATTACTTTTGCCGTCTTGGGTGATCTCATTAGCTTTTTCCTCCTGATGATTGTCGTATTTCCCTTATTACGGTTATACGCTTATGCGCGCAACGAGAAACAGCGCATAATAATTTATATATAATATACCACGCGAATATAATAATGTCAATACTTGAATTTTTAAATAATCACCTTATGTTTTGCACACGCTTTTCAAATATCTTTTACATAATGGAAATTTATCATTTTGTGTAAAATCCCCAATACCGTGCCGCACCCGCCGTCCGGGGCTGAAAACGGTAAAAATATGACTTTACAGGGTGGGTTTTGTATCTTTTTGAATTTTAATATCAAAATTATTTTATCGGATTTTATTAAAAAATTCTTATCCGGCGCTTTGTTTTCTCTGTTTATCCGCTGTTTCTGCAACAAAATCCACAAAACGCGATTTGTGCAGGTTGCACATTTTTCAAGCGAAAATTTCTACATATGTGCAAGTTGCACAAACTTTTTCAAATTTACCGTTTTTCGAGAAAAAAGGCTTTACAAAACCGGTTTTAGACTATATAATAGTGTCAAATTTTCAAAACCGGTCGTTTTTATGAAAAAAGAAACAGTAAAAAAGAAATTCA
>JAEEGW010000101.1 GCA_016280525.1 Clostridiales bacterium | reverse complement strand
GTTGAGGACAACTATATCGTCGCTCAGTCAAACGAGCCGCTTGACGAAAACCACAGATTCGTACACAAAAGAGTTATAGTAAGAGACAAGAACGAGGTCCGCGAGGCAGACCGCGAAGAAGTTGATTTCATGGACGTATCGCCCAAGATGGTCATGTCCGTTGCGACTTCAATGATCCCGTTCCTTGAAAACGACGATAACTCCCGTGCTCTGATGGGCTCCAACATGCAGAAGCAGGCCGTGCCGCTTCTCACTACGGAAGCTCCGATAGTCGGTACGGGTATGGAATACAAAGCCGCCGTAGACTCGGGCGTTTGCGTTCTCGCAAAATCAGCCGGTACCGTTGAAAGAGTCACGGCAGACGACATAACCATAATAACCGATGAAGGCCGCAAGGAAGTTTACACGCTTATCAAGTTCAAGCGCTCCAACCAGGGCACCTGCGTCAATCAGAGACCCATAGTCAACGTCGGCGACAGAGTTGAGGAAGGCGACGTTATAGCTGACGGTCCCGCCACCGCAAACGGCGAGATAGCGCTCGGCAAAAACGCTCTCATCGGCTTCATGACGTGGGAGGGCTATAACTATGAGGACGCCGTTCTGTTGAACGAAAGATTGGTTCGCGACGACGTTTACACTTCCCTGCACATAGAAGAATATTCAATAGAAGCAAGAGAGACTAAACTCGGCGTTGAAGACATAACGAGAGAGATCCCGAACGTCTCCGAGGAAACGATAAAAGACCTTGACGCGGACGGTATAATCCGCAAGGGTACCGAGGTCCGCGCCGGCGACATACTCGTCGGTAAGGTAACGCCGAAGGGCGAGACGGAGCTTACGCCTGAAGAAAGGCTGCTCCGCGCCATATTCGGCGAGAAGGCGCGCGAGGTAAGAGACACTTCCCTGCGCCTGCCGCACGGCGAATCCGGTATCGTAGTTGACGTACGCGTATTCTCACGCGAAAACAACGACAAACTCCAGCCCGGCGTAACGAAGGTCGTAAGAGTTTATATAGCTCAGAAACGTAAGATCTCCGTCGGCGACAAGATGGCGGGCCGTCACGGAAACAAAGGTGTTGTTTCCCGCATACTCCCGCCGGAAGACATGCCGTTCCTTGAAGACGGCACACCGCTTGACATAGTGCTGAACCCCTTAGGTGTTCCGTCACGTATGAACATCGGTCAGGTGCTTGAGGTACATTTAGGCTACGCCGCAAGAAAACTCGGCATAAAAGTAATGACGCCCGTTTTCGACGGTGCGAACGAATCCGATATATCCGAGCTGCAGAAGATGGCGGGCATATCCCTAACGGGTAAGACCACGCTGTACGACGGCAGAACGGGAGAACCGTTTGACAACCCCGTTACGGTAGGCGTTATGTACTATCTCAAACTGCATCACCTTGTTGACGATAAGATCCACGCGAGATCCACCGGTCCGTATTCGCTCGTAACTCAGCAGCCGCTCGGCGGTAAAGCTCAGTTCGGCGGTCAGCGTTTCGGCGAGATGGAGGTATGGGCGCTTGAAGCATACGGCGCGGCGTACACCCTGCAGGAAATACTCACCGTAAAGAGCGACGACGTAAAAGGCCGTGTTGACACGTATGAAGCCATAGTCAAAGGCAAGAACATTCCGACGCCGGGCGTACCGGAGTCCTTCAAGGTCTTAGTAAAAGAACTTCAGGCTCTGGCGCTTGACATAAAAGTGCTTGACAGAAACGGTATGGAAATAGAGCTGTCCACCCTGACGGACGACAACGTACCGGAAAGCACGATCTCTTCGTCCGATCTCGGTCCCAACGTTTACAACGAAAGCGATACGGCCAACGCTTATACCGTATCCGACGAGGATACCTTTACGGATGAAGGATACGTCAAAGAAACGTCCGATGACGATGACGATATGTACGGCGACGAATATGAAGATGACGATTCCGACGATTATATAGACGAAGATTAACGGAAGACGGGGTAACAAAATGTTAGAAAAGAATATTTTTGATTCCATAAAAATAGGTCTTGCCTCACCGGAAAAGATACGTTCCTGGTCTTACGGTGAAGTACTGAAGCCCGAAACGATAAACTACCGTACGTTAAAGGCGGAGCGCGACGGCCTTTTCTGCGAAAAGATCTTCGGTCCGACCAAGGACTGGGAATGTCTGTGCGGAAAATACAAACGCGTACGCTACAAAGGCAAGATATGCGAAAAATGCCACGTTGAGGTAACGCAGAAGAAAGTCAGACGTGAAAGAATGGGTCATATAGAGCTTGCGACGCCCGTTTCACACATCTGGTATTTCAGAGCCATCCCTTCAAGAATGGCGACGCTGCTCGATATATCGCAGAGAACTCTTGACAAAGTTTTATACTTCGGTCAGTATATCGTACTTGAGACCGGCGATACGGCTTCTCAGGATTATTCCAAATATCAGCCTCTTACCGAAGCCGAATATCAGAAAGCGCTTGAAAAATACAGCGGAGACGATGATTTCAGAGTCGGTATGGGCGCGGAAGCCATAAAAGAACTGCTTGAAGAGCTTGACGTTGAAAAGATCTGTGAAGATCTTAAAGAAGAGCTGAGCAACCCGAGGACCACCGGTCAGAAGAAAGTAAAGCTCATAAAGCGTCTTGACGTTGCGGAATCCTTCCGCAAGTCCGGCAACAAGCCCTCGTGGATGATACTTGACGTTGTTCCGGTAATCCCGCCGGATCTCCGCCCGCTGCTCCAGCTTGACGGCGGCAGATTTGCAACGTCCGACTTGAACGACCTTTACAGACGCGTTATAAACAGAAACAACAGACTTAAAAAGCTGATCGAGCTTGACGCTCCCGAAATAATCATAAGAAACGAAAAAAGAATGCTTCAGGAAGCCGTTGACGCGCTGATAGACAACGGCAGACGCGGCAAACCCGTTACCGGTCCGAGCAACAGACCGCTTAAATCGCTGTCCGAGATGCTTCGCGGCAAGCAGGGACGCTTCCGTCAGAACCTGCTCGGCAAACGTGTTGACTATTCCGGACGTTCCGTTATAGTCGTCGGACCGGAGCTGAAGATTTACCAGTGCGGTCTGCCGAAGGAAATGGCTCTTGAGCTGTTCAAGCCGTTCGTTATGAAACGCCTTGTGGAAACACAGAAGGCCACCAACATAAAAGACGCGAAAAAGAAAGTCGACCGCGTAGACAGCTACGTATGGGACTGCCTTGAAAACGTTATAAAAGAGCATCCCGTTCTGCTCAACCGTGCTCCTACTCTTCACCGTCTGTCCATCCAGGCGTTTGAACCGGTGCTCGTTGACGGACGCGCGATAAAGCTCCATCCGCTCGTATGTTCGGCATTCAACGCGGACTTTGACGGCGACCAGATGCCTGTTCACGTTCCGCTTTCTGCCGAGGCTCAGGCGGAAGCCCGCTTCCTTATGCTCTCCGCTTCAAACCTGCTGAAGCCCGCCGACGGTAAAGCCGTTGCCGTTCCTTCTCAGGACATGGTTCTGGGTTCGTATTACCTCACCCTCGCCGCAACGGACAAAGAGCTTGACGATTATATAGCCTACAAAGAAGCTCACGGCGGCGAAATACCCGAACATGACGAAAAATACGGCACCTACACCATAAAGTTCTACGAAGAATCTCTTATGGGCAGAAACAAGATGTTCTTATCCGAGGACGAGGCGATAATGGCTTACGAAAACAAGGTCATAAGCCTCCACACTCCGATAAAGGTAAGAGTTACAAGAGTCGTTAACGGCGAAAGCTACACCGGCATAATAGACTGCACGCTCGGAAGACTTATATTCAATAAGCCCATCCCGCAGGATCTCGGCTGGGTAGACCGTTCCAAGCCCGAAAACAAACTTGCGCTTGAGATAACGTTCGTAGCGACGAAAGGCAAGCTTTCTCAGATCGTTGACCGCTGCATCAAACTGCACGGCAGCTCCGAGACGGCGTCCGTGCTTGACGCCATAAAGGCGATGGGATTCAAGTATTCCACAAGAAGCTCGCTTTCCATAGCCGTTCCCGATATGACTATACCGAAACAGAAGAAAGCCCTGTTGGCGGAAGCGGAAGAAAAGGTCGCTCAGCTTACCGAGTATTTCAACGACGGTATGATATCCGAGGATGAAAGATACAAAAAGGTCATTGAGACCTGGAACAAGACCACAAACGACGTTACGGACGCTCTGCAGGCGGCTCTCGACCCGTACAACCCGATAAAGATGATGTCGGATTCCGGCGCCCGCGGTTCAATAAAACAGATGCGTCAGCTTGCCGGTATGCGCGGACTTATGTTCGCTACGAACGGTAAGACGATGGAGATACCGATAAAATCCAACTTCCGTGAAGGTATAAACGTTCTGGATTACTTCGTCGGCGCCCGCGGATCAAGAAAATCCCTGGCTGACACGGCTCTGCGTACCGCAGACTCCGGTTACCTTACCAGACGTCTCGTTGACGTTTCGCAGGAAGTCATCATAACCGAGACGGACTGCGGTTCCAAGGAAGGTATTGACGTATACGAGATAAAGAACGGCAACGAGGTCATAGAATCCTTCAAGGAGAGGATCTTGGGCAGATTCACTATCGAACCCGTTGTAAATCCCGAAACGGGCGAGGTCATAATCGGCGCAAACGAGATGATGACCGACAAGATCTGCGATAAGATAATCGCAGCGGGCATCAACAGACTGACCGTAAGGACCACGCTCAAATGCCACGCTAAAAACGGCGTATGCGCTCACTGCTACGGCATGAACCTCGCAACGTCAAAGCCCGTTACCATAGGCGAGGCTGTCGGTATAATAGCCGCTCAGTCCATAGGCGAGCCGGGTACGCAGCTGACGATGAGAACGTTCCACTCCGGCGGTGTTGCAACGTCGGACATCACGCAGGGTCTTCCGAGAGTTGAAGAGCTGTTTGAAGCGCGTAAACCGAAGAAGACGGCTGTTCTCGCGGAGCAGGACGGTACCGTTTCCATAGTTGCGACGGACCGTTTAAGAAGGATCACGATAACGAACGAGGGCGGCGAAAGCAAGATGCAGACCGTTCCCAACATTATGACGCTCAAGGTCAAGGACGGCGATTACGTTCTGAAGGGCGATCCGCTCTCCGACGGTAATATGGCTCCTGCCGATATACTTGCCACAAAGGGACTCACGGCCGTTTACGATTACATCATAACGGAAGTTCAGAGAGTTTACCGCGACCAGTCGGTCGATATAAACGACAAGCATATAGAAGTCATAACGAGACAGATGACGAGAAAGGTCAAAGTCAAGGAAGCCGGAAGTTCCAATCTGCTTAAAGACACGCAGGTGGATATCTCCGAATTCAACGCCGAATACGACCGTATTAAGGCGCTGATAGACGCGGGCGACGTAACGCTCATGCTTCCCGAAAGCTCGCCGGTACTGCTCGGCATCACAAAGGCCGCGCTTCTTACCGAATCGTTCTTGTCCGCAGCGTCCTTCCAGGAGACCACGAAGGTCTTGACGGACGCCGCGATAAGAGGCAAGGTTGACCGTCTTGAAGGTCTGAAGGAAAACGTCATTATAGGTAAGCTGATACCCGCCGGCACCGGTATGGAAAGATACCGCAACATTGAAGTCAAAAAGGTTGCGGGCGACACCACCGAGATAACCGACTACAGCTTCTCCCCGGACGACAACTGAAATAACGGCGGACTGATTTAAAATCAGTCCGTCTTTTTTTATTTTTCTGCTCTGTTGCGAAAATTTATTGTAAATACCCACTTGACGAAACGGTAAAAATGTAATATTATATAAATTGAGAAAATAACACGGGAGGATACGTTATGTATATCAAAAACGAAAAAATAAAATTCAAAGGTACGGGCAGCAAAGACCCCTTCTCTTTCAGATTTTACGATAAAAACAAAGTGATACACGGCAAAACCATGGGCGAGCAGCTTAAATTTGCGATGAGCTGGTGGCACACCGTGAACGCCTCCGGTACGGATATGTTCGGCGGCGATACGATGAGCAAGACTTTCGGTCTGCACGGTATGGATATGTATAAAGCAAAAGCGGATTTCGCGTTTGAGCTTATGCAGAAGCTCGGCATAGACTACTACTGCTTCCACGACGTTGACGTCGCGCCGGAGGGAGAAACGCTCGGCGAGAGCGTCAAAAACCTTGAAACAATGACCGATTATCTGCTGCAAAAGCAGAAAGAAACGGGAATAAAGCCGCTCTGGGTCACCGCAAATATGTTCGGCGACAAAAAGTTCATGGCGGGCGCGGCAACGAGTCCCGACGCGGACGTTTTCGCCGTTGCGGCAGGCAAGGTCAAGGCGGGGATCGACGCGGCGGTCAAGCTCGGCGCGAAAGGCTACGTTTTCTGGGGCGGACGCGAAGGCTACGACACGCTTCTCAATACCGATATGGCGCTTGAGCTTGACAATCTCGGCAGATTCATGCGTATGGCGCGCGATTACGGGCGCAGCCACGGCTTTGACGGAGATTTCTATATTGAGCCGAAGCCGAAGGAGCCGACGAAGCACCAGTACGAT
>JAEEGW010000100.1 GCA_016280525.1 Clostridiales bacterium | reverse complement strand
TTTGCTCCGACAAAAACGGGCAAATGGGATTATACAATAACCTGCTCGGATAAGGACAACGCTTCTCTTAATACAAGCGGCAGTCTTTACGCGGTGGAAAACACGGCTGAGACGGATATTGACAAGCACGGCTTTATAAAAGTATCGGACAACGGCAGATATTTCGTACATGACGACGGCACGCCGTTTTACTGGCTCGGCGACACGAACTGGCAGGCGCCTAACTACGTTTCAATAACAAAATGCAACTACCCCGGCTGCAAGTGCAAAAATCAGTTCACGCACGAGGTAAACGACAGATTATCAAAGGGCTTTACCGTATATCAGACGTATTTTGACAGCGGCGAATCAGACGGCGGCGGACAGATACCCGTAACAAAAGAACCGTCCATGTGGAGCAAAAAATACGATATTATAAACCCGCAGACGTTTACGGAAAAATACGATTATATGTTTGATTATCTTGCCGATCACGGCATGGTGATCGCGCTCGGCTTCGGCGTTCATACAAGCACCGTGAACAGCATGGGAAAAGCGGCGCTTGACCGGCTTTCAAGATATTTAACGGCACGTTACGCCGCGTATCCTGTAGTCTGGATAACCGCGCAGGAGATAACCGGAAACGGGCAGTTTGACGCGTGGGTCTCTTCGGCGCGGATCACCGACGCGGGTGACGGGTATGACCATCCGCAGAGCGCGCATCAGTACCCGCTTGAGGCAAACGACGGATTCGTAAAAAAGCTTGATAACGAGAGCTGGCACGACTTTTACGCCCTGCAGAACGGACACGGCCCGTCCATACCGAAAAAATCAACGTATAAAGGCTACTACAATAGCAAGAACGTAAAGCCGTTCGTTGAAACGGAGGCGAATTACGAGGATATTTACTGCGGCGGCTTCAACGGCTACAGAGCGTCAAGAGTCGCCGCCTGGAAAGCGAATTTATGCGGCAGCTGCGGCTTTACCTACGGCGTTACGGGTATATGGGCAAACTGCTGGTCTACCGCCGGAAGCACCGGCTGGCTCGGCACTTTCAGCACGGAGCCGTGGTATATGGGACTTGACAAGCCCGGCTCGTACGAGATGAAATACATGGCGGATTTCTTTAAGTATATAGATTTCAGCACGCTCGTGCCGAGATTCGACTCAAGAACGTACGCCGATTTCAGAACCGAAACAAAAGTGCTGGCTTCGACCGAGGACGGCAAAACGTACGTCGCGTATTTCTACAATTCAGACAAATCTACCGGGACTTTATATAAACTGAACGGCGGCGATAAGTATTCCGCAAAATGGTACGATCCGCTGACGGGCACATTTACCGTGATAAGCGACGAAATAACCGTAAGCGACGGAACGTATAAGATACCCGAAAAGCCGAACAGCTCGGACTGGGTGTTCGTCATAACGTCGCGCACCGACTCAGGCAACTGCAAAACGGGTCCTTTGCCGGATCTTGAAGAAAGCGCGGACGCCAGCGCCGTCAATTTACTGACCGGCGCGTTTGCAAAAGCAAGCTCGTCAAGCGGGTCCGGCAGCTCCGCCGAAAAAGCGATCGACAATAACGAGGATACGTGGTGGTGCGCCTCCGACGGCAGTTTTCCGCAGTGGATCCAGTTTGATATGAAGCAAAAGCAGGAATTCAACTGTCTGTCTTTCACAATGTATAAAGGCACGGCCGGCGCTTCGTTTAAGATCGAATGCTCTGACGACGGAGAAACGATGCGTACGGTCTGCAACGGCGATAACAAAGTCCCGGATTCCGCCGGTACCTCGACCTTCACCGCCGTGCTTGACAAAACGGAAAAATGCAGATATATAAGGATCACTTTCACGTCCGTGACGGGCAACTGGGCGGCGGTGACGGAGGCCGAAGCGTACGCCGGTGAGGCGTTCTTGGCAACCGAGCTCCCCGGGCATAAAGGCGTTTTGCAAAAGCCGGCGGTCAGCTGCGTTGGCGGCTGCATATATGACGCAAGCGGCAATATGACCGATACGCTGTCCGCTATGACAGACGGGAACATAAAGACCGAATGGAAACCGTTTGCGTACGAAGCAACCCAGACTATACTGCTTGACATGAAAGAGGAAAAGCAGCTGTTCGGGCTCGATCTCATACTCGGTCCTGCCGTTTCTCCGTTTGACTTCCGCGTTATGGGATCGGTAGACGGGGAGGACTGGCGGATACTGTCCGATACTGAAATAAGCGGACTTAAAACGTATAAAGCGGAAAAAAGAAACGCGCTGTCCGCTAATCTTTCCGGCGTTTACAGATACGTAAAGGTCATTTTAATGGGCACGCCGTCAAAGGATACGAAAAAAGGCGTCTCCGAATTAAGGCTTTACGCCGACGTCAAGCCGGAGGAAGAAACGACTGAGACCGTAACGGAAACGGATATCACCGTCACGGAAGCCGAAAGCACGGATGAGAAAACGCAGAAAAACAACAAAAACGTACTGCCTTATATAATAGGCGCTGTCTGCGCCGCCGCGGTCGCCGCAGGCGTTATTGCAGCGGTAACGGTGATAAAAAGGCGGAAAAGGCAGTAGTTGTTTACAAATAATTTAAAAATATCCGCAAAAACATCTTGCAAAAACGAAAAAGATGTGATATACTGTAAATTACGATTTTTAATCAGTTCAGAGGCGACCTGTAAGTTCCGTGTATAAGGCATGGTTTGAGCCCCCATCACGGAATATCGGCGCTGAAAGAAAGGAACGGTATAAAGAAATGAAGGAAGGAATCCATCCCAACTATCAGGAATGTACGATCACCTGCGCTTGCGGAGAAGTTGTCAAGACCAGATCCACAAAGGGTAACATGCGTGTTGAAATTTGCTCCAAATGCCATCCGTTTTTCACGGGCAAGCAGAAGTTTGTTGACAGCGGCGGACGTGTTGATAAGTTCAAGAGCCGTCTTAACGCAAAGGCAAAATAATCGACTTGACAAACGGGACAGGACGATCGGACATCGTTTTGTCCTTTTTGTTTGCTTTTTAAAACAAGTATCCTTGTTCCGAAGGAACATATCGAGCGAAGCATATCGAGCGTGAAACGCATATTGAGCCCGGCAGGGCATATCGACTTTTCTGTCGATGTATCGCTATCGTGATTCGATCTGTCGCCTTTGCAGGCGACTCGATGTGTGCGTCTGTCGCCGCACTCGATATGAGTACTTGTTATAAAGGGGGTATGTTTTATGGAAAAACTTTTTGATGAAAAAGAAATAACGAAAGCCGTTCTGGTTTCGGTAAGGACGGCGCGAGACGACGAGCACGACTGTGAGGCGAGCCTTGCGGAGCTCGGCAGACTGCTTGAGACGGCGGGCGGAGAGCTTTGCGCGGAGGTCGTGCAGGTGCGTGAATCGCCCGACGCGAGAACGTATATAGGCTCGGGAAAGTTAGCGGAGATAAGAGATATATGCGAAAACAGCGGCGCAAAGCTCGTTATATTTGACGGCGAGCTGTCGCCCGCGCAGATAAAAAATGCGGAGGATACGATAGGCGACGTGACGGTGATAGACCGTCCGATGCTGATACTTGACATATTCGCGCTCCACGCCAGGACCGGCGATGGCAAACTGCAGGTCGAACTCGCGCAGCTCAAATACACGATACCGCGCCTTGCCGGTCACGGCACGGAGATGTCGCGTCTCGGCGGCGGCATAGGCACGCGAGGCCCCGGTGAAACGAAGCTTGAAAGCGACCGCCGTCACATAAAGCGCCGCATAGCCGCGCTTGAAGAGCAGATACGCGAAATGGAGAAAAACCGCAAAACCCAGCGTGAAAAACGCGATAAAAGCGGCATTTTCCGCATAGCCGTAGCCGGTTACACGAACGCCGGAAAGTCCACTCTGTTAAATTATCTGACCGGTGCGGGCATCTTAGCCGAGGACAAGCTGTTTGCCACGCTTGACCCGACGACGAGGAAATACGAGCTGCCGTCCGGGGCGGAAGTTTTACTTACGGACACGGTCGGATTTATAAGAAATCTGCCCACGCAGCTGATAAAAGCGTTCCGCTCCACGCTTGAAGAGGTCATGTACTGCGACGCGATACTCATAGTCGCGGATGCGTCCGACCCGGAATACGAGGCGCAGCTGTCCGTTACGGAGGAGCTTATAAACGAGCTTGGCGCATCGGACAAACCCGTTATCTACGCGTTCAACAAATGCGACGTAAGAGAAGAGGGCTTTAACATGCCTCTCGGAATGCGCAACAGAAAAGGCGTCTGCATCTCCGCGCTGACCGGCGAAGGTATGAACGAACTTGCGGAGCTTATAGAGCAGACCGCAAACGACGGAAAAGTAACGGAGACGCTTCACATACCGCAGTCAAAAGGCGGCGCGGTGAGCTATTTATACGCAAACGCCAACGTCATAAGCGTTGAATACGAGGAGGCCGAAACGGTAGTTACCGCGGTGCTGGATAAAAAAACTCTCGGCGCCGTTAAAAAAATGATCGGGGAATGATATGGACGAGTTCAAACCGTATAAGACCGTGTCGCGGCCCGCGGATGCGGAATATATTGAAAAAAAGTCAAGATTCATAGCCACCGTTTCTCCCGTCGGCGACGACGCGAGCGCGCGCGATTTCGTTATGAGCGTAAAAAAGAAATACCCGGACGCACGGCATAACTGCTACGCGTATCTGACGCTTGACGGCATGACGAGATACAGCGACGACGGAGAGCCGAAAGGCACGGCGGGACTGCCGATCTTAGGCGTTTTGCAGAAGCAGGAGTTGTCCGGCGCCGCGGTCGTCGTAACGCGGTATTTCGGCGGTATACTGCTCGGCGCCGCGGGGCTTTTGCGCGCGTATACGAAAGCCGCCGCGGACGGAGTCGAGGCGGCGGGCGTCGTGACGGTAAAGCCTTATACGAGAGTTGATATAACCGTTTCGTTTTCAGACGCGGAGCGCGTGAAATACGAGCTTTCGCGAATGGAGCTGCCCGATTTTCAGACGGAATATCTTGACGCGGTGACGTATAAGCTTCTCGTCCCCGAGGAGCAGACGGACGCGCTTGTCGACCGCATCACTAAAATAACCGCGGCAAAAGCGAAAATAACCGTCGTCGGAACAGAGATGTA
>JAEEGW010000099.1 GCA_016280525.1 Clostridiales bacterium | reverse complement strand
GGATAACCCGGCTATACGCTCGAGCATCTGCATTTCACTTTCCTTGATACGTTCTATCTCGGCAGTGAGTTCGCTGTTTTCTTTTATCTTTTTGTTAAGTACCTCTTCTTTTTTATCGAGGCTCTCATGCTTTTTGTCAAGGGCTTCTTCTCTTGCCACCGCGCGGCTTTCCAGGCGGGAAACCTCTTTGCGGCGCTCTTTCAGCTCTTTTTCAGCTTCGTTTCTGCTGCGCAGTATTTCTTCCTTTGCTTCAAGCAAGGCTTCTTTTTTCTTTGTCTCGGCGTCTTTTTCAGCCTCTTCAACTATCTCTTTAGCTTTCTTTTCCGCTGAACCTATCGCCTTCTCGGAAATAGATCTGCGGAGTATGATGCCGAAAATAATGCCGATGACAATGCCGACGACTCCGGCGCCTACGCAGACAAGTATTTGCCAAAGCTCCATAAAGCACCTCCTTTTCTTATATAATCATTATTTATGCAAAATATACAAAAACACACTACGTGATATTATAATTTCAGCATATATAATATTATATAAAAATAAAAGGATATATTCAAGCAACATTTTACTGTATTTTGAGTTATTTGTGTGAATTTTCTATACAAAGGCGTTAAAAATTTGAAAAGAGGGGACAACAGAGGCGTTTGGTCTTAAATAATAAAGAATAAAAAATACAGAATAAAGAATGGATCAGCTTACCGGTTTTACGTAAAACTCAAATATATACGTGGTTTTCAATTCTGCAGCGTCGGAAAAGAAAGAAGGATCCGTGACGGACCATGATACCTCAACTTCAACGCGGCTTACGCGGTCGGTCGGCAGAGATGCAAAGGCTTCCTCCGCCTTGTCGTATTTTTCACCGTTTACCGTTACGCCGTAGATATGCCACATGGTATAGATCTCGTTTGATACGGCTATTTTTTCACCGGGCGCCCATTCGAGCACAACGTCGTCGTGATAATATTCAAACTCAGTCACCTGATCGCCGTTGTACGTCAGTTTTTTTGTTATACCGGGATGATACCTTGCCTCGCCTATGACAACGGAAAGCCACCCTTTCATTATTTCCGTTACGTACGGATCGGATCTCGGGTCAATGTCGTCCGGGCACGTATATAATACGTTAAAGACGTACGTATATTCCGTTCTGTCCGCGTCTTTGTTTATCAGTGCACCGGCGTCCCACGTCACCGTCGCCTCCACGTATGCCGTTCCGGAAGTTTTTTCCGCCAGGTCGTGTATATATTCAAACGCCGTCTCAAAGCTGCCGAATTCTTTTTCTTTGTTCACCGTTACGGAGCAGACGCGCCAGGCTCTTTTTGGATATGCTTTGTTATCCGCGGCGAGTGTATCCGTGTATCTGTATTCCACGTCGCACGGATCGGATTCGTAAGAAAGCTCTTTTATGACTGCGCCGTCTTCGCAGACACGCTTCCGCAAAACGGGCGGATTATATATTTTGCAGATCGTATTGTTTATCAATTTCCAATAAATACAGAGCTTGCCCTCGGGATCAAATTCCTGTATCTGCTCCGGCGGCTCGGCGGTTTCTTCCGCCGTTGTTTCGTCCGGTGACGTGTCCGTCACGTCCGCGGACTTATCCACGTAAAACACCGCCGCATAAACGTACGCCCCGTCGCCTTTGTTTATAACGGGATACGTATCCCAGCTAAGCTCCAGACTGACGCGGTACGTTCCGGCATCAGCCGATTTCAGATACGTATTCAATTCTTCCGCCGTATCAAGAGCTTTTGCCGGCGCATCTGAGTTGTCTTTCACAGTCATACTGACGACCGTCATTTTTTCCTTGTCATAAACGTTGTTCAACAATTCAAGCGTGCCGCCGCTGTACGGTATACGGATCTCTTTATATCTTGAAAGGTCGCTGCCGATCATTTTCTGCACCGTTGAAGCGTCTGATACACACCTGACGTGCTTTGTGCAGACGACCGGGGGATAATAAAACTTATTATCGACCGATACGGCAAGATAACGGTATTTTGTATCCTTTTTTTCCTCCTCGTACCACTCTTTGTTATTGCCGCTCTCATGGCTTTCGGATTTGTGCAGAGCAAAGTAAACGCAATAGACCGTGTATTTATCGGCAGCTGCCGCCTCCGGATCTTTATCCCAGGTCACGTAGGCTTTTATAATGTATGTTCCGGCCGTACCAGCGTATATGCTGCGAAAAGCGCCTGTTAACGTGCCGGACGACGTATTCCCGTCTGGATATATAAGCGTAACGCTCGTTATTTCCATTTGTTTATCAGAGACGTTGTTGTATATTTCAAGGTCGCCGCCGAATTCCATAACCTTTGGATCAGAGTCAAGATCATAATGCTTTACCCGGGACAGTCTTTCCATGTCGTATGCACGCGATACCGGTACGGTGTAAAGCCCGCCGCCCGTAAGCACGCGAACGAAATCATCCGGATCGCCGTCGTACTTCGCTTTTTGCAGTTTTTCGAGCTTCTTGCCGTAATCATACGTTTTTATGCCGTTTATATCGGATATAAGCTCAGATCCGTCTTTACTGTCCGCCGTATCACTTTCCTTATATACGTTAAAGGTAACGCAATACGTGTTTATTTCGTCTTCCGTGTCCCACGTAACGGCAATCGACACCATGATCAAGCCGGAGTCCGTATCCTTCAAATGTTCGTATAAACCGTTTAAGTCCGTATATAACGGAATGCAGTCTGCGCGCTCATCAGCGGGGTCATTAATCTCAACACGTTTGACCTCCATTTCTCTGTCAGCTACGTTATTGTCAATGCTGAAATCGGGTGAGTACGGCACCGTTATAAAATTGCTTTCGGCGTAACTGTAAGACGTAATATTTGTTTTGCCGTCCGGCAGTGTTCTTTCAGCCGTAGAAAGATACACCGCGGGAAAATACCGCTTTTGACCGGAGTTGATCACTATATAACGGCAGTTAATATCCGTCTCGCCCTGTACGTAATTAATCTTTCCGTTTCCGCTGTGCGACGAGTTTATTTGCGTACCCTTGTATTCAAGGAATTTGAGCGCGCCGAACAGGCCGCCTCCGATAAGCACAAGCACAAGAAACGCACCGGCAATACGCACGGCGGAATATTGAAAGAAGCTGTCGCGCCCGGTTTTATTATCTATTTTATCAAGCGCTCTGCCTTTGTATTTTATATGCTTCTCTGTGGCTGAAAACTGCTCTGAAAGCCACTTTTCAGTCTGATCGTAGTTAAGATCCTTTTTCATATACGCACCTTATTTTAAACCTTTCAGCCCTGAAAGCTTTTTTAACGCCCGGTAATACTTTGTTTTTATATAGTTCTGTTTTTTACCGGTCATGTCAGCTATTTCCGGCATAGTGTAGCCGTAAAGGAAGTAAAGCGTAAGGATCCTGCGCTCTTCAAGGGTAAGCTTTGCGCGGGTAAGTATGTCAAAAAACTCAAGCTCGGAGGTGTCCGCCTCATAGCTGAATTCATTTGCCAGCTCGTCTATATCCTCATATTTTCGGCGTTTTCTCCGTATCATTTTTGCACGGCTGTAAGTTATGCGCAGAAGCCACAGATCAAACTTCCGCTCATCCTTTAGCTCTCCCAAATGCTCCCAGGCATACGCCACGGCGTCCGCGACCGCGTCTTTTGCGTCTTCCGCGTTTGCGGTAACGGAAAACGCGGCTATATACAGTTTTTTCTCCGTTACTGTAACGGCGCGGGCGAACTCATCCTTTGTCATCGCTTTATCCTTTCGTTTTATGCCTTTCATATATCAAGGTGCACGGGAAGCGTTAAAAGTTTCAAAAATTTCGGATTTTTTAAGTTTTTTTATAATGGAGGCTTTTGAAAATTAAGAATTAAGAATTAAGAATTCAGAGAGCGGCACCGTGGTAAATAATAAATAATAAAGAATAAAGAATAAAAATCGGTGTCGGCGCAGCCGACGAAATGTGCGCCGCTTAGGCGGCGCTTTTGGGGCTCCCCGCCCCCCTGACCGCCCCAAACCCCACCATCCCCCCGAGAATTTTCTCGGGGCTTTTTGAGCGAAAGACGGGCGACCGCTGTGGTCGCCCCTACAGTCACTCTGCGTAAGCGGAAATTCACGGTGGAACCAATTCACTCCGCGAAAGCGGAAATTCACGACGGCGATAAGCCGTCAATTCATCTCAAAAGATTTATAATGATAATATATGTTATGATGTAAAAGTGAATTGCGCCTTGCGGCGCATGAATTGCCTGACGGCGTGAATTGCGCCTTACGGCGCGTGAATTGCCTACGGCGTAAAACGAGGGCGAGCAAGCCCCCGCCATACGATTCTTAATTTGCCGCCTTGTTGCCCGTATACAGCGTATAATATACGCCCTTGTCTTCAAGCAGGGAGTCGTGACTTCCGCGCTCGATTATGCGGCCGTTCGCGAGCACCATGATGACAGACGAGTTTTTGACGGTGGAGAGGCGGTGAGCTATGACGAACACCGTTCTGCCCTCCATAAGGCTGTCCATGCCGCGCTGGACTATCGCCTCCGTTCTCGTGTCGATGGACGACGTCGCCTCGTCGAGTATGAGCACGGGCGGGTCCGCGACAGCCGCGCGCGCTATGGCTATAAGCTGTCTTTGTCCCTGCGACAGATTCGCGCCGTCTCCGGAGATCTCCGTATCGTAGCCTTTCGGCAAATGCGATATGAAGTAATCCGCGCCCGCCAGCTTTGCGGCGGCGTGTACCTCCTCGTCCGTCGCGTCAAGCTTGCCGTACCTTATATTGTCCGCGACCGTGCCGGAGAACAGATGCGTGTCCTGCAAAACGACGCCGAGCGAACGCCTTAGATCCGCTTTCTTTATCTTTTGTATGTTTATACCGTCGTATCTTATCTTTCCGCTCTGGATGTCGTAGAAACGGTTTATAAGATTCGTTATAGTCGTTTTGCCCGCGCCCGTGGCGCCGACGAAAGCAATTTTTTCGCCCGGATGAGCGTAGAGGTTTATATCGTGTAAAACCGTCTTTTCCGGCGTGTAGCCGAAGTCCACGCCCTCAAACACTATGTCGCCGCGCAGACGCGTGTAGGTTACCGAGCCGTCCGCGGAATGCGGATGCTTCCACGCCCAGATGCCCGTCCGTTCCTCACACTCCGTGAGGTTTCCGTTCTCGTCCTCTTTCGCGTTTACGAGCGTTACGTAGCCCGTATCCTGCTCTATCGGCTCGTCAAGCAGACCGAAGATCCTCTCCGCGCCGGCAAGAGCCATTATGATTGAGTTGAGCTGCTGTGAGAACTGCGAGATAGGCATATTGAACT
>JAEEGW010000098.1 GCA_016280525.1 Clostridiales bacterium | reverse complement strand
GGTATACAGATATAAATTCTGCGGGTTTCCGAACGGCGTGAGCATACCGCCTAAATTCGCCGCAACGGTCTGCATTATAAAGCAGAAGGCTATGTTTTTCTGTTTTCCGCAGTTTTTTAATACGTAGTATCCGAGCGGCAAAAACGTAAGCAGCGCCATATCGTTTGCTATGAGCATAGAGCCGACAAACGTTATGTAGACGAGTACGAGCACGCAGGCGCGCGTGTTTTTGAACATCTTTACCGTGTTTTTTGCAAGTATGTAGAAAAAGTTTATGTTTTTGAGAGCACAGACCACGGCAAGCGTACTGAAAAGGCAAGTAAGCGTTTTCAGATCGAAATACTGTAGATATTCTGCGTCCGGCGGAACGATGAACGCCGTTGCAAGCGCAAGCGCCGCGGCTATGCACATTACTATGTTCTTTTTGGCGAATGATATTATTTTTGTCACTTTTTTGCCTCGATTCCGAGGGGGAATAATACCACAAAAGGAGGCTTTTGTCAAGCCTCCTTTGTAAACTTTTTCAATATTTTAAAAGTGTTCAAACACGCCGCCGGCAACGGGCGGGAACGCGCGGAAAAATTCGCTGTATGCGTTATGTATCTCCACGCCGTCAAGGTACGCGGCGCTCCTCATATCAAGCGCGCGGTAACCGAGTGCGATCTGCGTGAACGCCCCGGCGGAAAGCGTTACGTCCGGCGCTTTTTCCGTCTCTTTCACCTCGCATCCGCCGCCGTAAGATACGTGATACGTTCCGTTCACCGTCGGCAGAGTATCTTTTACGCGTACGGTAAACTCGCCCGGTTCGTTAGGATACTCGTGTGCCTCAAGCATTTTTTTGGTGTTCAAGACTCTGCCCATGATATCCGGGATGACCTTATAATCCGTCTGCATATTATGCTTCAGCATCATCTCCGCCTCGCGGTACAGTCCGCAGTCGTACAGCTCTATGCGGTCGTATTCGCCCTCGAACATACGCAAAAACGAGAATATCGCTTTAAGCGCCTCCGGGTTCGTATACGCAAGCTCCTTTACCGTAAGCACCGTGTCCGTATAGTGATTTACGTACAAAGATTTGCTGCCGGTGACGACGACGTATCCCGACGGTTTTCCGTTGTCGCAGTAAATATACGCCTGCCTGCCGCCGCCCGTGTAAAACGACGCGTCCGTCCTCGGCAAAAGCAGATTCCTGCTCTTACCGAATTCGTTATATACCGTATGCATATCGGACAGCTTCGTTTCGTCGTACGGGATAAGATCGCACCTTCTCTGCACGAAATCAAGCGCAGAGGTAGGAAAACCGGCTATGATATGATCCGCGACTCTTTCATACCCGAATTTGCGGTAAAAAGAGAACGAAAACGGATGTAAAAGCCCTAAAACGCAGCCGTTTTTCGCACCGTATACGTGCATTTTTTCTATCATTTCACGCACGCAGCCGCTGCGTCTGTTCACCACCGGCGTCTCGATGCCGCCGGTGAGCAGGGTTTTTATTTTCCTGCCGCCGTACGCTGTCTCCGTCAGCGTGAAGACGCCGCCGGAAAGCTCGTTTTCTCCGTCTTTGGCGCGGACGGACAGCGCCTCGCCGTAGACCGACGGCGCGCGGTTTTTGATCACAATATCCATTATCTGAACTTTATCTCTAATTTATCCGTTTCCGGCTCGAACTTCTCCAGCTTTACGCCCGCGGCGCGCAGCATGCGCTTTGACGCAAGCACCGACGGCGTGCCGTCGTATTTATCCGACAGATAGACCACCGTTTTTATGCCCGCCTGGATTATCGCCTTCGCGCACTCGTTGCACGGGAAAAGCGCGACGTACAGCTTTGAACCGCTTAAATTCCTGCCGCCGGCGTTTAAAATGGCGTTCAATTCCGCGTGGACGACGAAAGGATATTTCGTATCCTCCCCTTCTCTGTCCCACGGGAATTCATCGTCGGAGCAGCCGCGCGGAAAACCGTTGTAACCGGTCGATATTATGCGTTTGTCCTCGCCCACTATGCAGGCGCCTACCTGCGTGTTCGGATCCTTGCTCCTCATCGCCGCGAGAAGCGCAACGGACATAAAATACTCGTCCCAGCTTATGTAATCTTTTCTTTTCATCTTTTATCTCTCCGTTTATCAGTCGTTTATTCTGCTCAGGGCTCTGAAAAGCGCCACAACGTCTTTGTTGTCCGCGTAGCCGTCTTCGTTATAGTCAAGCGCGGGGATCTTTTCTTCCGGCACGACCGAGGAAACGGCGCGGAACAGCACTACGACGTCTTTGTTGTCAATATATCCGTCTTTATTTATATCGCCTTTTTCTTTAAGCTCTTCGTCTTCGTCCGGCATTTCCGACTTGTTTATTGTTATCACTCTGGTCCCTAACGCATTCAGCTCAGTGTCTTTGAAATCAACTTTTACGTATACAATAAGCGTATGTTCTCCGGGTTGGAGCTGTTCTGTGTCTATATTGCACTCGAATCTGTAACCCGAGCCGCCTAAGGTGTGCGGGTCAAGATTCTTGTCGCGGGAGAATACGACGCTTTCATCGTATATTATGCTGCCGCCGTCTATTGAATAGCCCATTGCTTTCGGCTCGTAGTTGATCCCGAACCAGCCTTTGATATACCAGACGCTTTCGCTCTCGTCCGTGAAGCGGTTTAGCTCCTCGCCTTCCGCGGAATCGTTTTCCCTGTCAACGTACGAATTCGTTATAACGGCGGGCGCCGCGTTGTTCTGATTTACCGTCACCGTTATCGCGCTGCCTATGGTGTTTATGGCGGAGTTTTTGCCGTCGTTCACCTCGGCAACTATCATGACCGTATGCGTGCCCTCGGTAAATGCGTTATCCTTAAACGACGCGCTGAATCTTACCGCGTTTTCTCCCGCTCGGTTTTTGATAGCCGCTTCATCCGTGGAGTTTGCAAACGCCGCGATCGATACGCCGCTCCAGACCGTCGCTTTGCCGTCTATGCTGTAACCGAATCTCGTTATGGGATAATTGCTTCCCGTCCAGCCTGCCGCGCGGAACGTTTTACTGTTGAAGCTGCTGCTGTCCACGCAGTAATCGATTATCCTTGCGTAGTCTGTCGGCGCCGGGAGCGTATCGGGATGCGGACAGCTTTCCGGCATGCCCTCGTACACGGGGATAAGGAATTCATAAGGCAGATCGAGCAGACCGTTATCACGGAAAGAATTATACGACTGCGTCGCCATTCCCTGCGCGCCGGTTATGCTCTGCATATACTGACCCCAGAAATTACGCGACGAACGCGGGTCCACGTTGAATTTCTGCAAATACGGCGTGTTCTGATAGTCGTTTATGTATCTGTTCGTGGCGGTATAAGCGCCGCCGTAAATTGATTTCCAGTGCATGTTCCAGGAGGCGTCTCCGTCCCAGGCGTCCTTCATTGACGGCGTGCCTTTTTTCGCCTCGTCTATGCCGTTTTTGTAGATATTGAAATATCCCGTTCCCGCCGAGCCGATGTTGAAATAGTTGTAATAACCGTTATATGACAACAGTTGCGCCTGCGTATATCCGGACGTCGGCGCGTTTATTATATGCCCCGCCGAGTCATAACCTGTCATTTTGTTTGAGTAATAGTACCAGAGCATATCGCCAACGTTGCCGTTTATAAGCGGGCTCGTTCCCGCGACTCCCTGCTCCGCTCTTACTCTTGACGCAAGATAAACCGGGTTTGCGCCGAGCTTTTGTCCCACCTCGTAAAAGTATTCCGCGTACGTTTTATCGGAATATATGCCGTCCAGCTTTTTGTTCTCCATAAACGTGCCGGCTACGACCGCTTCAACGGCGGACAGCGGCATGCTGTCGTTCCATTTAAGATCGTAGAACTGGAATATCTGCTCAGTCGTCAGAAAATTGCGCGGGTCAAGGAAATACGATACGGCTTCTATCGACGCTCTCCACCAGCCGGAGTCATACTGTTCGTTTGAGGGATGGCGCCAGTTTTTGTACGTGTCGCTGTTATACACAAGGCTTCTTCTCGGCTCCGCGTCCGTCTCCTGATATAAAACGTAATCCCACGTATACGTTCCGCCGCTGAGCTCCGTTACGTTTAACGGCTCAAACGTCCAGTTAGGGTATTTTCTGTGCAGACGCTCAAGCTTTTTTGCGTAATCTTCCGGGAATCCTTTTTCAATAAGCGAATTTATGTACTGCTGATCCGCCGCGTTTACGC
Source organism: Clostridiales bacterium (assembly GCA_016280525.1). Lineage (GTDB taxonomy): Bacteria > Bacillota > Clostridia > Oscillospirales > CAG-272 > UBA1248. The sequence goes on along the minus strand of JAEEGW010000098.1, from coordinate 1,120 downwards.
TGACGGCTCCGATACAGGAAGCGATCATAAGCGCCGCAAGAAGCAAGGACAGCAGCTTTACCGTTTTTTTCATTTTACGTACTCCTTATACTGTATTTAGTACTGGTCTCTTTTCAGAAAACGGACAAGATCGGATACGGACGGGACGGAGCCGACGTCGCCCTTGTTGGACGAAGAATAAGCGTACGCCGCCGCCGCGCATTTGGCGGCTTTTTTCACGTTGCCGTCGGTTTTCAGATACGCCGATATGAAGGCCGCGCCGTACACCACGGACGAACCGCTTTCGTCAAGATACGTTGACGGGTATTCTCCCGCCATTTCGTGATGCAGACCGTCGTATATGAAAGCGCCGCGGTCCGGCAGGCGTATTATTATATATTTGCTGTTTATATGCGACGCGAGCGCCATTGCGGCGGCAAGAAATTTATCGTATTCGTTGGGGATCACTCCGCAGTAGGAGCTGACCTCGTTCGCGTCAAAAATAACGGCCTCAAACCTTCCGGGCAGAGCTTCCGCGTATCTGCCGGTCGACGATGCGCACGGCTGCCAGAATACGGGCACGCCCTTTGACCGCGCCAGATTCACCGCAAAAGACGAAAGCTCGTAAGGAAGCTCGTTCTGTATATACAAAGCGTCCGGATACACCATAAACGCCGCCTGTATGTCGTCCTTTGTCAAACGGCTGTTTGCCTGCGGGAATTTCACTGTCCTCGGGCCGCGGTCGCTTTCATGCACGGACATATAAAGCCCGCTGCGGCTGCCGGCGCACTGTTTCAAAAAGCGCCTGTCAACTCCCGTGGCTTTAAGAAATCCGTCTATCTGCCTGCCGTATTCGTCGTCGCCGACGGCGGCGCAGAAAATACTGTCAAGTCCCATGGCGCGGAAGGTCAGCGCCGCTGTCAACCCCTTACCGCCGGGGTTGACGGTGTACCCGTCCCCTTCCCTTTCGGCGGAGCCGGCGGGCAGCGCGGGCATATATGCGTCAAGGCAAATATATGCAGATGAAAGCACCAAAACTCTCTTGTTCATCATATCCTCCGGAATATCCGTTTTCCGTTTTCGATAATAAGTTACATTATCCGACGATACCATTATACAACATTTTCCGCCTTTTGTAAAT
>JAEEGW010000097.1 GCA_016280525.1 Clostridiales bacterium | reverse complement strand
GACGGCAGGCAGATGTGCGGAATATCGCATTTTATATACTTTTCATATAACCTGTTCGCAAGCTTGCCGTTAAGATACACGGCTTTGATATCGGCAGTATTTATAATAGGCGTTATATCGTTCGGTATAACGTCTTTTATACTTGAATCGGACGACCCGGTCACGGTGCAGGAGCCTATAACGTCCCACAGCGCGATTTTGTTGTCAAGCAGAAATTTTATCTTCTCTTCTTTGTGCTCACCGCACGGTTTGCCGGTGACCGCGGACAGAGTACGCCAGAATCTGTTCTGCTTATGGCCGTAGAAAAAGCCTGCCAGCCTCGACGCCTGTGACGGAAAGCTGCCTAATATCAGTATTTTTGAATTATTATCATAAACCGGCTCGATTTCGTGTTTCATATTTTCAATATTTATCAGCGATCAACGCTCGCCCGTTTGCCTCCCTCTCAGAGGGAGGTGGCACGGCTATGCCGTGGCGGAAGGAGTTTCCCCGAACCTGCTGCCCCTCAGATACTTCTGAGGGAGGGGTAAGAGGGGGTTTGGGGGGTGTTGAGGGGTGGCCCGGGGTTCCCCGAAAACGAGCTTGCCGAGTTTTTGGGGGTTCACGGGTGGGGACCCACCATAATCGTCGCGCAGAAGGGGTTCCCCGACGCGAACTTGAGAGCGTTGGGGGTTCCCGTAGCGACACCGATTTTTATTCTTTATTCTTTCTTCTTTCTTCTTTATTCTTTACGGACGACCAATGGTCGCCCCTACATTCTTAATTCTTAATTCTTAATTCGGGAGGTCCGCCCTCTCCCCTACAGATCTGTGTTTCACAAAAAAAGGGGCTTACCGCCCCTTTTTTACTATTACTGTTCTGCTTCTTTCGCAGCCTGTGCTTCTTTGATTATCTTTTCTGCGTTTGCCGCGGGAACTTCCTCATAGCGTACGAATTCGATCGTATACTTGCCTCTGCCCTGCGTCATGGCGCGCAGTACGGTCGGATAATCCGCAACCTCGGAGAACGGGATCTCGGCTTCAACGGTCTGATAACCCTTCTTAGCCGCGTCGTTAATGCCCATTACTCTGCCGCGCTTCTTCGTTATGGTACCCATAACGTCGCCTATATATTCGCCCGGAACGGTGACTTTCATATCGCCGATCGGTTCAAGTATGATAGGACCGGCTTTTACCATACCGTCCTTATAAGCAAGCCTTGCGGCGAGCTTGAACGACATTTCGGAAGAGTCGACCTCGTGGTAAGAACCGTCGTACAGGTCGGCTTTAAGACCCACCATCGGGAATCCGGCGAGAACGCCTTCCTGCATCGCTTCTTCAAGACCCTTGATGACTGCCGGATGAAAGTTCTTCGGAACGGAGCCGCCTACGCAGGACTCAGTGAATTCAAGACCGTTTTCGCCGGGAGCAAATCTGATCTTGACGTCGCCGTACTGGCCGTGGCCGCCGGACTGTTTCTTATGTTTGCCCTGTACGTCGGAGCGGCCTCTGATAGCCTCTTTATAAGCTATCTTCGGAGCGGACGTATCAACGGAAACGCCGTATCTGGTCTTCAGTTTGGAGAGCGTTACGTCGGCGTGGATGTCGCCGGACGCGGTGAGAACGAACTGCTTTGTATCGGGGTTGTTCTCAAAGCGGAGCGTAAGGTCTTCCTCGCAGAGCTTCTGGATGCCCTGGGATATCTTCTCTTCATCGCCTCTCGCCTTCGGCGAAAGGGCGATCCTCATATTCGGCGTGTCCGCCGTGATCTTTGCGTACGGCAGAGCGTTCGCGTCAGCTGAGAACGTGTCGTTCGTGTTGACGTTCGCGAGTTTCGTTGTGACGCCTAAATCACCGAACGCAAGCTCGTCCACTTCTTTCATATCCTTGCCGCATATAGTGTAGATATGGCTGAATTTCTCGCTCGTGCCCTTTTCGTTGCATTTGAGAGCGGTATCTTTCTTTAACGTACCGGTCATAACGCGGAAGAACGACATCTTACCGACGAACGGGTCGGCTATCGTCTTGAATACGAAAATTGACGTGGGGGCGTCTGCGGACAACGTTACAGGTTTCAGCCCGTCGCCGGATATGACCTTATCCTTGTTCGCGACCTCGGGTGACGGGAAGTAATCGGATATATGGTCAAGCAGAACGTCAACGCACCACATATTAGTGGCGGAGCCGCATATAACGGGAACTATATCGCCGCTGTTGAAGCCGATATGTATCGCCTCGACCGCTTCTTCTCTTGTGACTTCCTCTTCCATCAAGACCTTTTCCATAAGCTCTTCGCTCGTTACGGCTATGGATTCAAGAAGTTCGGATCTGTATTTGTTGGCCGTGTCTATAAACGACGCGGGTATTTCAGCCTCAACGTGCTTGCCGTCCTTGTAGACGTACTCGCGCATATCTATAAGATCGAGGAAGCCTATAACCTTTTCACCCTCTATCATAGGTATGACGACGGGGCATACGGTGGGACCGAATTTCTCGCGCAGATCGTCAAACACGCGCTCGAATCTCGCCTCGGGATCATCAAAACGGTTGATGAAAAACGCCTTGGGTATACCGCGCTCCACAGCGCGCTCCCATGAAAGCTCCGTACCGACGTCCGCACCGGATCTGCCGTCAACAACTATAACGGCGCTGTCAGCAACACGGATGCCCTCCGCGGCTTCTCCGTAAAAATCGAGATACCCGGGGGTGTCAATAATATTGATCTTTGCATTTTTCCAGTCAATAGGAGCAATAGCTGCAGAAATGGAAAAACCGCGCTTTATCTCCTCCTTATCGTAGTCAAGGGTGGTATTTCCCTCGGTGATTTTGCCGAAGCGGGAAATAGCTTTTGTCAGATAAAGCATAGCCTCGGCAAGAGTGGTCTTACCGTGACCGCTGTGTCCGGTCAGACACACGTTGCGGATTGTTTTTGCCATAGTAAACTCCTTATATTTTAATAATCTTGTTATAACACAACATAAATATTATACACTATACGTAAATTATAATCAAGAGTTTTTTATATTTTTCCCTATTTTGATTTGTAAAATTTAATAAACAATTTTTGTGCAATATACACAAAGCAAATGCACGTTTTATGACGCGGCTGAAAATCCGGTCACTGCAAAACCGTCACTTTTACGAATTCAAGTCCCAGCCCGGAAGACAGTTCTTCCGACTTGACGTAACCCGACGCATCGGCTGTATTTATATCGCGCTTCACCGTTACGGCGCCCGACGAAAGCTTGTCAAGTATCGCCTCGTAATCCGCGCGCGTAAACTTGTAAAAGCGGTCGAACGCGTCTCCGTTTTTGTCGTTTATAACAAACGAAGCGAGCCCCGCGCCGCCGTTTGCCGCGTCAAAATAAGTTGATTTTCCGCCGAAGCTGTATTCAAAATCTTTCATATCGAAGACCGAGCGCAAAACGAGCTTTACCGCGCCCGAAACGCCTTTTACCGCGGACGTTATGACCGCGCCGGAGTCGTATCTTCTGTCTGTATCCGCACAGACGACGTACGATCTTTTTTCAACGGCTGCCTCCGTAACGGAGTCCTGTATTCCGCCACCGCAGACGAAAACGAGGTCTGCTTCATCATACATCGTTTTCGCCGTCTGCTTGTTTTTGTCGCTTTTTTCGTTATCGCCGGTGTACTGATAAGCGGCGAGAACGCTTATGCCGTTTTCTTTTGCCGCGTATTCCGCGCCCTGCAAAAAGCCGTATCCGTACGCGCGCGCGTCGTCGTCCGGCGCGGACGCGATAAACCCTATATTGGTTATGCCGTCGAATACCGCGGCGTATCCGGCGAGGAATCCGGACTGTTCAGTTGCGAACATCACCGACGTCGTATTTGACGGGATATCCGGCGTCTGCGAATCCTCTGCATGAGGTCTGCCGTCTATCAGAACGAATTTTATATCGGGATAGTCGCGCTGTACTTCATACAGAGCCGTTTCGTAAACTCTGCCGGACATGACTATGACCGCCGCGCCTTCTTTCGCGACGCTTTTCAGCTGTGAAACGAGATCGTCGTGTTTTTTAGACTGCGGTATGAAATATCTGCAGTCAAGATCGTGCTCTACGGCAAATTCCGTCATTCCGTCCCACAGGCTCTGATTGAATCCTCTGTCGTTTATTCCGCCGGAATCCGTCAGAAGCACAAGATCGTAGCGGCTTCTGCCGCAGCCGGAAAACGCGCACAGGGCGCTTACAAGAAGAACGGCGAGCAGAATCAAAGATATAACTTTTTTCATTCCGAGGCCTCCTTCTTTTTTATAATATTGTTTTTGATCTTCCTTATCACCGCGCAGACCGCGACGAAAAGCACGGCGGGGATGACGCAGATAATTATGCCGGAAGTATATATCGTTCCGGTAAGATAATTTGTGAAAAACGTCGGGAATATGGCGGATAACGCCAGATATTCCGTAACTATTATCGAGCAGATTATGTAAATGCTGTTCATGCCGTCAAAGAATCCGAAGCGCCCTCTCATAAGCTCAAAGCAGCCGCAGAGTTGGAGCAGTATGAGCGAGGTGAAGCACACGGCGGAAACGGATCCCGCGCCATGGTTCATAGCCGCGGCTATCGCCGAGCCGCCCAGCGCAAAGCCGCCGCAGACAAGCCCGGAGGCGACGGACATTATTATCGTTTTTACCCGGTTTTCCGTTGCGATCTTGAACAGATCCGCGTCTTTTGAAAGCTTTTTGTTGTCCGCGCAGCACATACATATAACGGCGAGCAGATCGACCACTATGCCGGAGAATATCATCTGCAACGGCGACAGTCCGGCGAGCCCCGTGAATACGGAAACGAGCGCAATAAGGAGCCTTGCGGCGTTTGACGCTAAAATATAGCAGAGTATGTTTCTTACGTTGTTGCAGACCTTGCGCGCGGCGAGTATAGCTTCGTACGCGGCGTAAATACCGCCGTTGCCGTAACGGTCGACCGGGCGGATTATGACGTCCGCGGCGCGTTTCAGCGCCTCGCTTCCCTCGCTGCTGTAGCGCGCGGTCTTTATCTCTTCACCGCCCTTGCCCTTTTTGCTTGAAAGCATGAGGTTTGCGGCAAAACCGACCGTGTCCGTGCCGTTCATGAGCGATATATCGTACAGATGCTGACCTATGACGCCGACGTGCTCGCCCGCGGCCAGATAGGAGTCCGCGACGTAGCGCTTCTGCCTGCTGCCCAAGCCCCGGAAAAGCCTGTATGACATCATCTTCAAGTCTATTATGTTTATGTTTGACGCAACGAATTCCGGCGCGGAAAGCATCTGTGCTTCATCGCGGCAGATACCGAGCTTTTTCGCTAAGTTCACGCTCTGCGCCGTCATATCGTCGCAAAACATGACCGTCTTTACGCCTATGCCGTCAAGCGCCTCGACGGCTTCCGCGCTGTTTTCCGCGTACGGCTCGCGCATTATTATAAAGCCCTCAAAGCACAGATCGTCCTCCGCGTAGGAGGTCCTCTGCAGGTTGTTGTATTTGGAAGGTTTCGTGGCTATCGCAAGCACGCGGTACGCCATGCCCTCGTATTCGTCGGCTTTTGTGAGCAGGTCTTCAACTCCGTCGCGCGAAAGCGGTACGGGCGTGCCGTTCGATATGCGGCGGGTACATCTGTTTACGATCTGCGCGGCAGAGCCTCTGACGCACGTCATATACTGGCCCCTGTACATAACGAGCGCGACGTCAAACATGTGCTCGCCGTCGCCGGCCGAATAATCAAGAGGCACCATGCTCAGCTCAACGTCGGAAATGCTTATTCCGAGAGTTTTCATAAGCTCGTATATAGAGTCCTGCTCCTGCGTCATGGCGGTCTGGCTCTTTGCGTGGTTCTCGTGACCGCCGAAAGTGGATAAAGCTATGTAAATGGTACGGCGGAGCTTGTCCGTATTTTCTTCCGTTATATCAAGCTCTCTGTCGTTTGTGTATATCTTTTCCGCAACTATCCTGCGCTCGCATATACCGCCGCTTTTCGGCACCATAAGACAGCTCAGTTCTCTAAGACGCTTTACCGCGGACAGATTTTTTATAACTATACCTGTGTCGTACGCGCCTTTTTTCTCGTTTGCCGAAGATATGCCGTACGATACCGCGGCGTACGCGAACGCGCAAAGAAGCTCGCAGTAAGACGACGCGGCGACCGAAAGAAGCAGAAGGAACGTGCTGAATATCGTATCCTCTCCCCCGCGCGCGTACGATACGGCGGTCACGGTGAAAAGCACGATACTGCAGATGACCGCGTAAATGCGGGAAAGTCTGGCAACTATGGTGAATATGTCAAGCGCGGCGCTTCCCGCAGCTTTCGCCTTTATGCCTCTTCTTACGGGCAGCGTATGCTCTCCGGTGTCGCAGGCTATCATATAGCACGAGCCGGACGCGACCGCGGAGCGCGCAAAGACCATATTCTTCTGCATTGACGTGTCAAGACCGTTTAATTTTTCATAAAAATCCGCGTCCTTCACGCCGTCGCCGCCGGAAATATTCTTTTCAAGAACCTTGAGGTTTGAAGCGGAAACGAGCCTGCCGTCGCACGGGACGAGGTCGCCCTCGCTCAAATATATCAGATCGCCCTGGACTATTTTTGTCTGGCTTACCGGATACATCTCCCCGTCGCGTATGACGCGCACGTTGGGTATGGAATACTGTGCCAAAGACGCGGTATTGCGCTTTGAGTAAAAGAACATCAGAAGCACGGCTACGTATCCGAGCACCGTTAAGATCACGGCGGGCAGGGCCGTCATGTCGTTCAAAAGGAAGCCGGACAGTGACAGACAAATAATAAGCAACACGGAAAGCACCGAAAACGCTGTTTTCGGCGCGTTGTCTTTTTCTTCTTCTGCGTACGGGAAAATATCGTTTTTGCCCTGCGCGGCTCTTTTTGCCTTTACCGCGTCGTCGGACAGTCCTTTTTCTTTGTCCGTACCCAGTTTCCGGCACAGAGTGTTTATATCAAATCTGTACCAGTCCGTCTCGTTTACGTATTCTGCGTAGATCCCATTTTTTGCGTTGTTTTTCAAAGTTTACCTTCCGTCAACAGTTATCTTACCGTCTTTGACGTCCGCCGTTATGGTTTTGGGAGCGACCCCTTTATTAGATATAAGAAGCTCCGCTATCGCGTCTTCTATATTCGTTTCTATATATCTTCTCATATTTCTCGCGCCGAACTTCGTTGAATATGAATTTTCTATAATGAACTCGCAAAGCGGCTCGGTGTATGAGAATTTTATGCCGCGCTCCGCCATAACAGACTTCACGTCGCCTAACATAACGTCAACTATGCCGCGGAAATCTTTCTTAGATAACGGATTGAACGTTATCACCGCGTCAAGCCTGTTTATGAATTCGGGACGCAGAAATTCGGATAACGCTTTTTCCGTCTTCGTCTCAACGCCGCCGGAGCCGAAGCCCGCCTGCGCTGTGGTCAGAGTGGAGCCGGCGTTCGTCGTCATTACTATTACCGTGTTTTCAAAATTGACTTCCCGCCCCTGCGCGTCCGTGATGCGCCCGTCGTCAAGTATCTGAAGCAGGATGTTCATAACGTCCGGGTGGGCTTTTTCTATCTCGTCAAACAGTACGACCGAGTACGGCTTTCTTCTTATCTTTTCGGTAAGCTGTCCCGCCTCGTCGTAGCCGACGTATCCGGGAGGCGAGCCTATCATACGGGAAACAGAGTGCTTCTCCATATATTCCGACATATCAAGGCGCAGCAAAGACTCCGGAGAGTCGAACAGCCTTTGCGCCAGCTGTTTTACAAGCTCCGTTTTACCTACGCCCGTAGGTCCCGCGAAAATGAACGACACCGGCTTGCGCTTAACGGAAACACCCGCGTATTTGCGCTTTATAGCGCGGACAACGGCGGAGATCGCCTCGTCCTGGCCTATTATACGCTCGTGCAGTTCTTTTTCAAGCTTCGCTATGCGGTCAAACTCGTTTTCCGTTATATTGCCCGTCGGGATTCCCGTCCATATCTCAAGCACTCTCGCAAGGTCTTGTACGGTAAGATACACGCTCTGCCTTTTCTCGCGCAGATCGTCAAGCTCGCCCTGAAGGCGCAGCTCGTCGCTCTTTAACGTCGCAAGCTCCTCGTATCTTCTGCGTTTGCCCTCGTCGTCCTCGGGTTCCGGCACGTTTTCAAGCGCTTCTCTTGCGCGCGCTATAGCGGTAAGACTGTCGGATTTTCTTTCGTATTCGTCAATTACCGGGGAGTTTATGGCAACGTATGACGCCGCCTCGTCTATCAAGTCTATCGCCTTGTCCGGCAAAAATCTGTCCGTTATATACCGCTCTGATAACTTGACTGCTTTTTCCGCAAGCTCATCCGTTATTATGACGCCGTGGTATTTTTCGTAATACTCTTTTATGCCTTTTATTATTTCAACGGTATCGGCAACGGACGGCTCCTCTATGACGACAGGCTGGAAACGTCTTTCAAGCGCGGAATCTTTTTCTATATATTTTCTGTATTCGCCCAAGGTCGTGGCGCCTATTACCTGTATCTCGCCTCTTGACAGCGCCGGCTTTAAGATATTCGCGGCGTTCATGCTGCCCTCCGCGTCGCCCGCGCCGACGATGGAATGGACTTCGTCTATCACAAGGATTATATTGCCCTCGCGCTTTATCTCCTCAATAAGCCCTTTCATCCTGCCTTCAAACTGTCCGCGGAACTGCGTACCGGCGACAAGAGCCGTAAGGTCAAGCACGAAAACCTCCTTGCTCTGAAGCTTATACGGCACTTTTTTGTTTACGATATTGAGCGCAAGCGCGTCCGCAAGCGCGGTCTTGCCGACGCCCGGCTCGCCTATAAGACACGGGTTGTTTTTCTGGCGGCGCATGAGTATCTGCACAATACGGGCAAGCTCTTTTTCGCGTCCGATTATGCGGTCAAGGTCGCCGCGGCGCGCCGCCGCGGTAAGGTCCTTGCAGTAATCGTTTAAATACTTGCGCTTTGACGCTTTTTTGTCCGCCTGCTCTTTTGTTTTTCCTTTGTTCTGCGGGCCTCTTCCTCCGGCGCCGCCGTTCAGCTCGTTTGACAGACGTCCGAAAATAGACTTCAGATCTATCGCGGGCGCGTTGTTTTCCTCATCGTCCGCCATGGACGGCTCTATGTCCGTATCGTCCTGACCGACGATGTCGTCGATCTCGCTTGCCGCGTCGTCTATATCCTGCATCGTAACGCCCATATTTTTAAGTATGTTGTCAACGGGGAGCCCGAGTTCTTTCGCGCAGGGAAGACACAGCCCCTCGTTCTGCGTTTCGTTATTTTCCATTTTTGTCACAAAGACCACGGCGGGTCTTTTTTTACATCTTGAACATAATTGCATTTATTTATTTCTCCTTACAGGGATCACGCTTTTTTCAAAGTTTTGATATATGATACGTCAATCGCCGACCGCAGCGCGTTAAGATAATACGCGAACCGCAGTACGTATGATCGCTCAAACAGATCTTCCGGAAAGACAGCGGGCGCCAGAGTGTTAAGATACGGCAACCCGAGCTTCAGCCCGAGCGACAACACCCAGACGATCAGAATTCCGAGCAGTCCGCCCGTGACAAGTCCCAAAAACTTGTTCGCGTGCTTCAGCACCGGCAGTTTTGCCGCAAGATCGAGCAGGTGCTTTATAAGCCACAGTATGAAAAGCGCTAAAAGGAATATGACTATAAAGCACAGCGCGTAAGACAGCGCCATTGCAACGGGCTCCGCTATGCGGTTTGCTATCGCGTCCCCAGCCGTTTTCCAGTTCTGTGACGCCGCGGTCAGATATTCGCTTTTTATCGCGTCGTAATCCGCGCCGAATTTCTCTGCTATCGCCCGAAACGTTTCGTTTGCCGCCCCGTCGCCGAAAATGCCTTCGCCCAAACCGCCTACGAGCTCCGCGATCTTCTGCGATATTTCAGTCAATAAAAACTGACGGCTGATGAACGGTGCGACGAGAGGCGTTAAGAAGTACGCCGCAAAAAACGCGGCGATGCCGGATAAAAGATCGAGCACCTGATCTATAAAGCCTTTTACGTACCCGATGATCATGCCTAAAACAATGATCAGAACGAGCACGGCGTCGTAAATTATATATACCAACATCAAATCATCTCCTACCGCTGCATCTCCTTGAAATCGTCGTAGACCGATACGGGATAAGCTCTGCCCGCGGTGGCGACGAGTATGACCTCTTCATCGCAGAACACGAGCCCCTTTGTTTCGTAACCGGATCTGTATTCGTACGTTTTTCCGGTGTTTATCTCAAATCTCTGCACGCTTTCCGTATATATTCCGTATACGTTTTTGTTTTTGCAGTAAAGCGCGGAAATATCCGAGCTCGTTTCGCCCTCGTACAACACTTCTCCCGCGGTATCGAACACTACGAGCACGGAATCCGCCCCGGCGCCCTCCGTGGACAGCACAAGAGCCGTGTTTCCGCCGCCCGCGTCAAATCTCCTGCACACTCTGCCGAAAAACGAGTATTCCGCGACCAGATTGTCAGCCGAGAAAAACAGAAGCGAATCCGAGCAGAGGACCGACACGGTGTCCGCGCCGCTGTTTTTGGCGGACAAAAATACCGTTCCGTTTCTTTCGAAGGCTACTCTTACTTCTTTTTCTTTTATATTGCCCTTTATTATCTCGGAGCAGTTGTCGCCGTTTTTCGACTTGCAGGTATAAAGCGCAAACGATCCGTCGTTATACAGATGCGCGTCGTATATATATCTTTCGTTGCTCTGATAAAGATAAACGCGCTTCATCTCCTTATTATACACACTTACGGTGCTTTTATATTCCACGTCGCGGCTCACTATAAGATAATAACCCTCGTCGTTGCAGTCCGCGCAGGAAATTGGATAGTCCGTCGTCCCGGACTGAAGCTGTGAAAACGTGTTGAAAATGCCGTAGCTGTTGTTTGACAGATCGTACACGAGCATATATTTTTCGCTCGTCACGAGGCGCGGGTTGACGTAGCGGAGCGCCGTGCTCTGCACCTGTTTTCCGGTCAT
>JAEEGW010000096.1 GCA_016280525.1 Clostridiales bacterium | reverse complement strand
GTTGAGATTTCCGTTTTTGCATCTGATCTTATCTATGAACTGTTTGCGGTCAACGCCCTTTTTCAGCTTGACTATGTAAATAAGCTCGAAAACGGTGCCGAAGTCCGTTGTCTGTATGCGGCGCAGCTTCCAGCTGTCCGTGTATTCGTTTAAAATATCGTCGTATATGCCGTCAAAGCTAAGATTTTCCGGTATGTGTATTTTCAAAAGCATCGTATCGCGTCCGAGACTGCCGAAACCGGTCAGGCTTATGACGAAGAGTATAGCGCAGAATATGACGGTGAATACCGCGGCGTATGCGACGTAGCCTATACCGCAGGCGATGCCTATCGCAAGCGAGAACAGCACGTACGCGACGTCGCGCGGCGACGCCGGCTGTGAACGGTATCTGATAATGGCAAGCGAGCCGGCTAACGTGAAAGCTCTTGCAAGGTTGTTCTGTATGAGAAGGACTATTAAAGCTATTACAGCGGGCACCATAATGAGAGTTACGGACAAAGACGTACTGCTGCCGGCGCGTTTCTGCGTGAAATAGTATAAAAGCGCGACGATAAAGCCGAGCAGAAGAGCTCCGCCTACGTTGACAAAAGCGGAGGCAATGGTGAGTCTCTCGCCGCCTACCTGCGTTGAAAAGAAATTATCGATAGCTGTAAAAAAACTGTTTGCTGAAAGTAACATTGTACGGTACCTGCTTTCTTATGTATTTAACTGACGGTTTTTGTATTCTTTTCCGTATTTGGAAAAGCTTGTCGTGAATATGCCTTCCTCGGATAAAGCCTGCGACAGCCACAGAGGCACGGCATACGGTATTTTTATCTCAAGTATCAGATCGTCCGGGGGTATAAGATACGACCCGCCCTTGTAGTGCGAAAGATTCAGATCGTCTCTGCAAGTCATTATGTTTTCGTCAAACGTGAGCCGCACGGTAGGGTCGGTTTTCATGAAGTACGCGTGCCTGTCGTACGATATTATGAGCCGCGGCTTGCACGGCATGCGTCTTCGCAGTTCGTCTATCTCGTCAAGCACCTGGCGGTTTATGTATATGTCCGTCTGCGGCCGGACCCCGCTTTCTATATATTCAAGCGCGTCCGCGTATCTCATACCGACGCGCCGCTTTATGACCGTGCCGTACAGCTTGCTTTTAATCTCAAAATAAACTACGGATTCGTCCGAGCCGGGCACGCCGTAACAGCGCAGGCGGAGCTTTTCTTTATACCTCGGTTTCAATATGGAGTTTATTATCACCGTATCGTCGTCATCGTCAAAATAGAGGTTCACCAGGTTGTAGCTTTTGCCGTCAATACAGTATTTATCCGGCTCCATGTGTTCAAGCACTGCGGGGAGCAGACGCTCGTACTGGTCTCTTGATATATAGAATTTTTTCTCGTAACGCCTGAAAGTCATTACAGCCAAGCCTGCTCACCTCCTTTTGCTATAATAAATAATAATAACATCAAAATATTAAAAATTCAACAGCCGTATGCTCAAATTGTTATATTATATTATATTTTTTACACTTTGTTAACCGCTATGCGTATTTGATATGTCGATAAACGAAAAAAAAGAGCCGCAACCGTGTGGTCACGACTCTTATTTTCTTCATCAGCGAAGCGCCTTCATTTTTTACGCGGGAATAAGGACAACGGCGTTTACTCTGAAGCCGTTGTTCGCTTCCATGCCGTTTTCAAAATACTGGCATCCGTCTGTCGGATCGAGCGCCCAGATACCTATGGTTCCGACCGTACCTCTGAACACCCACAGATACGAGCCTGCGGGGAATCCGTCAGCCGCTTTATCCGAAAAATCAAGCTCGCATTTCGCGTTGTCTATCCAGTCCGTGAATTCTTCCGTATAAAGCGGGTCGCCGAGCAGGGTGTTGTCGTAGTCGATATCCCATTTGTAAAGCTCAACCACGAAAGCCGAGCCCTCCGCCTGCCAGGTCGGGCAGGATTCGAATACGAGACCTATAAGGCGCTCGCCTTCGTTCAACGAGAATCTGCAGGCAAGCTCTCTGCCTTCCGCCGCGGATATAGGCGAATGGTCCGCGGCTCTGGTCTGATAAAGCGCTACGAAATCTTCATCGTACTTTACCTCGCCGCCGCTGCTCGCGGTGGTCGCTTCCGCTTCGGTCGTCTGTTCTTCTTCCGTTGTAGCTTCTGCCTCTGTCGTCTGTTCTTCTTCCGTTGTAGCTTCTGCCTCTGTCGTCTGTTCTTCCGCCGCGGTCGTCTGTTCTTCCGCCGCGGTCGTCGCGTCGTCCGGAGCCGCCGTCGTTTCCGGCGCTTTTGTCGTTTCCTCGGGCGTGCCGTCGCACGATACGAGAGCAAACAGCGAAGTCATACATAACGCTAAAACGATGATGATTGCCGTGATCTTTTTCATATTTTTCCTCCAAAAATTATTTTTTATTACATAAATCCGCCGTCAACGCCTATGATCTGCCCCGTGATGAAAGACGCCTTCTCCGACGCAAGCCACAAGACCGCGTCCGCCACGTCTTTTGCCGAGCCCGTGCGCGACAGTGGAGTTCTGTTTATTATATCCGATACCGTATCGGGATCAAATATTTTGTTCATATCGGTATCTATATATCCGGGGGCGACGCAGTTGACGGTTATACCGGACGGACCGAGCTCTTTTGCAAGCGCTTTTGTAAGTCCTATCACTCCGGCTTTCGCCGCGGAGTACGCGACCTCGCACGAAGCGCCGTGAACGCCCCAGACGGATGATATATTTATTATTCTGCCTTGAACTGAGTTTTTTATTTCGGGCAGCGCCGTATATATTACATTATACACGCCGTTTAAGTCCGTGTCAATAACTTTTTGCCAAATTTGCGGCTCGGTTTGCTCAAAAGTGCCGTAAAAATCGATCCCGGCGTTGTTTACGAGCATGTCGATGCCGCCGTGATACGCGCATAAGGACACCATGCGCCGCACCTGCGCCGCATCAGTCACATCCGCCTGTATCGGTACGCAGTCGCCGCCGCTCTGCCGGATCTTTTCGCAAAGCTCTATCGCTTTCTTCTCCGACTTGTTATAGTTTACGAATACACGCCAACCTTCCGCGGCAAACGCTTCCGCGCACGCGGCGCCTATGCCGCGCGAGGCTCCCGTTATAAGTACGTTTTTCATATCAGTTTCACACAGAGCTTTTCTTTTGTTATCTGCTCGCTTGATAAAAGATAAGTTTTATCAAGCGTTTTAAGCTCTTTTCCCTTTGCCGTATATTTTCCGTTTTCCGCCGTTACGTCAAGACTGTCCGTCAGCTCAAGCGGTTCAGGTGAGGCGAGCATGAGCGGTCCGTCGTATACGCGTGTTTCGTCGTTCCAAAGCCGTTTATTGACGGTCACCGTGAATTCCTCTCCGTCCGGCGCGTCTATATAAACGTAATTCTCATCACAGCCGGATATATAATCGCATTTTACGCCTGTTGTCCACGACGGGACGAATAAATACAGTCTGCCGCCGCCTTCGTAACGTATCTTTACCGTTTTGCCGTGCGGATAATCGGATATTATTTTCAGTTTTCTGCCGTTTACCAAAGTATCGCAGGAGACAGGGTTTATTATTATCCCGTCATTTGTGACGGCGTAAGCCGCCGCCGCGGCGAGTCCCTCTCCGCCGCGCATCGTGCAGCACCAGTAAGCCTCGTAGCAGTGTATGCCAAGCACGCCGTCCTCCGCGCAGGTGTCGCAGCCGAAACCGCCGTTGCTGCGCTGTGCGCGGAACACGCCGTTATAAAGTATAAGCTGTGAAAGCTCGGCGTAATGCGGATCGTCCGTAAGAGCGAAAAGCTGAGAGCAGACCATATACGAGTCTATTATCGCGCACGGCTCCGTCCATTCCGGGCGGTCAAACCAGTTTTTGTTGGCGTACGTCGAAGTCATACCGTGCGATTCGTAAAGGGCGAAAATGCGCTTCGCCTCGTATAAAAGATCTTCGTTTTCCGTCTGCTCATAACGGCGGATAAGCCCGCGAAGCCCCGTGAGCGTCGCGTGCGTCTGCATTTTTATCTGCACGAACGGGATCTTACAAAACTGCGCCGTCATCTCGTCAAGCAGAGCGGAAAGCGCCGCGTCGCGCTCTTTGTCCGGCAGGTATGCGGTCAGCACGGAATAAGCCTGAGTAAGCCCGTCAAGCGGAATGTAAGCGCAGCCCGTGTCGGTCGATATAATCCAGTCGCCGACGGAGCAGAGCGTGCTGCCGCTCATATCGCCGCCTTCGCGTCTGTCGGCGTCAAGCGGGTAGAGTTCGTATTTGCCTTTCGCGGGCAGAAACAGCCCGCGGACGATGCCGTCTATCAGAGGCAGGACGAAGTCGTATTTTCTGTATAAATAGTATTCGCAAAGCCCGCGCAAAAGCCAGCTGTGACCGGACAGCTGCTGTTCGTTCAGCTTGTTCTCATAAACCGGACCGAGATAGCCTTTTTCATTCAAATGGGAGCGGAGAAGTGAAACTATTTCGTCTAAATACGAAGGCTCGCGCCGTGTGACGTCCGCCAAAGACGTGAGGGCAAGGACAGTCCGGCCCTCCCAGTCACCCGGCCAGCCGCCCTGCTCGATGGAATATATCACGTCCGGGCGGTAGATCGGCGATTCGAGCCGGGCGGACAACAGCGCGCACCGCGCGCCGAGCTCGCCTCTTGCGGTAATTTCTTTGTAGCTGTTGTATTTCATATTCAAAAATCCGTAAGTCTGTCTTTGCCTATGCCGAGATATTCCGTAAATTCGCGCAGTCTGAGGTTCGGCTCGAGCACCGGTCTGTGAACGTCCGAGCCTAAATGGAAGGTGCAGCCGACCTCTTTTGCAACGCCGAGCATACGGATATATTCAGGACAGAAGCCTTTTTCGTTGAGCGGAAGATGGGGATTCAAGGCGGACGAATGTATCTCTATTGATTTGTCGTGCTTTTTCGCAAGCTCAAAGCATTCCGCGTACTGCTCGTCTGTTATCCCGGCGAGTATCTCGTTTTCCGTGTCTTTAAATGATATGGGGAAAAACGGATGGCAGATGCCGCATCTTACAGGCAGATCGGTCTCCGCCGCGGCTTTGAAGCGGGAGATAAGAACGAAACGCACGTCCTCCGGCTCTTTGATCCACGACGGGATTATAAAATCCTTCATGTGAAGATGATTGGCGGTTATGAGCAGGTAGTCGAACAGTTTTGCGTGTTCTTCCGTTATGGCGACCTTGCAGTCCGCGGTGAATTCCACCTCCGCGCCTATGAGCACGCGCGCGCCGTGTGTGTCAGCGGTCTTCAGCTCTTCGCGTATAGCCAGAACGTGCGGCACGTTCTGCGGAGCGTACCACGGGCTCGCGCCGACAACGTCGCTGTCCCAGAGGTGATTGGAAACGCCGAGCACGCGCACACCGTCAGGCCCGGCGCATAATCCGTCAAGCAGCGCCTGCAGCGTATTGTCCGGCGCGCCGCAGGCCGATATATTAGTATGCGTATGAAAATCCGATCTTATGTCCATTTTGAATCTCTTTTCCGTTTTTTGTTATTTTACCATACTTTTTGAATTTTGTAAATACCTAAAAGAAAATTATGTAGGGGGTCAGCGTTTCCTTTTGCCTTCTCGGTCGGAGAAGGTGGCACGCGAAGCGTGACGGATGAGGCCGGGGTGGAATAATTAAGAATTAAGAATTCAGAATTAAGAATTAAGAATTAAGAGGCGGTAGGGACGGCGTTTCCTTTTACCTTCTCGGTCGGAGAAGGTGGCACGCGAAGCGTGACGGATGAGGCCGGGGTGGAATGATTAAGAATTAAGAATTCAGAATTAAGAGGCGGTAGGGGTCGGCCGCGACGACCCGCCGTAGAGACGGGCATTGCTCGTCCGTTTTTCGCCCGCAAAAAGCCCCGCCACAATCAACGGGGGGATGGCGGGGTTTGGGGTGGATAGGGGGGAGGGGGAACCCCAAATAAAATGAAATCCGTCCGCCTAAGCGAACGGATGAAATCGCTTTGCAATGAAATCACCTGCGGTGATGAAATCCGCCTTACGGCGGGTAGACTGTAGGGGCGAGCATTGCTCGTCCGTCTTTAATGCCCGCAGGGCAATTCACGTCGCAAGACAATTCACGCGCCATAAGGCGCAATTCACGCCCGCAGGGCAATTCATTCCTTACAAATGAATTTGGAGCCACACGAAAATGAAATCCGTCCGCCTAAGCGAACGGATGAAATCGCTTTGCAATGAAATCACCTGCGGTGATGAAATCCGCCTTACGGCGGGTTGACTGTAGGGGCAGGCATTGCTCGTCCGTCTTTAATGCCCGCAGGGCAATTCACGTCGCAAGACAATTCACGCGCCATAAGGCGCAATTCACGCCCGCAGGGCAATTCATTCCTTACAAATGAATTGACGGCTGATCGCCGTCGTGAATTTACGCTGACGCGAAATGAATACAGGGGCGATCAATGATCGCCCCTCTGCTTAATTATCTATTACCTCTCCTTTATTGTTCACCGTGCACGTTTCGCCGTTTTTGAGACTGACCGTATACGTGTCGTTTTCTGCATATTCCAAAGTATTATAATCAAGATCCGGCACTATGACCCTGCCGTCGCCGCCTACCAGGACATCTTTAGAAACGTTGCCTGTCAGCTCTCCCGCGTAATCCGCTATCACAAGAGTGTTTTTGTTGTCCGGCGCATGAAAACCGTGAGCGAATCTTAAAGACGAGGACGTCAGCGCTTTTCCGCTTTGGTCTATAACGACGCCGTCCTCAAATTTTGCGTATTTGCTGCAGAAAAATCCGCCGTCCAAATATTCTATAAGCCAGTATTCAGGCGGTATTATCGTATTGCCTTTGCCGTCTGTAACGCCGTAAGTATTTCGAAACGCGCTGTATTTTACGATCTTTAAGCCGTCCGCTTCACTCAACGTAACGAGATCGCATCTTGTTTCGTTTCCTTTGCCGTCAAGCGTATACTGAACGCCGTCTCTCATGACGCAGGTCAGCCCGTCCGGGGTCCTTGTAACGCAGTCGTAAACGAAGTCCGTTAACTGCTGTGCGCTTTCATTATAAGAATTTGAAACGTAGTGAAGAGCGTATTTATCGTTTTTGCGCACGAAAAGGTAAAAATCGGCGGATCGCTCGTTTTCCGTCGGATCGCCGCTGTCGACTACGGTAAAGGTGCAGATTATTTCTTCCGCTTCGGCAGGATATATGACGTTGTACTGATCGCTGAACCTTTCCAAACGGTACAGTCCCTGTTTATCGTCTTTGTTCTTTGCCCACAGAAAACTCTCTTTTACGTAACAGCCGCACGTACAGTCTATATCGTACAGACGTCCGTTCACAAAGGGACGTTCAATATCGCCGTCTTTTACAACAAATGCGTTGTTAACGTCCGAAAAATCAACGCCCATTGCGTATATCCTGTCGTACGGTTTGTCAAACATAAGACCTATGACGCGTCTTTTTCCGCCTTCATTTACGTAGTTTGTGTCAAACAGATTATAACGTCCGTCTTTCGAAAGCAGAAGATAACCGGGCGTTATTTCGGACACGCTGTCATAACCGTCCTTTAATATGACGTTTCCTTCAAGATCGTATACGGTTATTATACCGTATTCTTCCGTCACGGTGACGCTGCCGTTTTTATAAACCGTGCGTATCATTTCCGGTTCGGCAGTACGCTCCGTTTCGGTTTCCGTATCGGTTTCCGTTTCGGCTTCCGTTTCGGTTTCCGTTTCGGCTTCCGTTTCGGTCTCGGGTTCGGTCTCCGTTTCCGTTTCAACGTCGGTTTCCGCCGCCGTTTCCGTTTCCGCTTCGGTTTGCTTTATCTCCGGTATTTCAGCTGTTGTAATACCGTCATTCCGAGTGCAGCTTACGACCGATACGACAATGCAAAGCAATAAGATAACAACAATAAATTTTCTCATTTTTTCCTCCCTGTTTGTTTCCGGTGGTTTTTTGTAAATATGATGCGTCCGTCACATCATAAAAAGGTCCGTTATCTGCTCCGGCGACGCGCCGGATATGAATTCGTCCGCGCCGGATAAGGCGCCGCACAGCTCGCCGTATGACAAACGGCAGCCTTTGAGTCTGTTTTCAAGCTCTTTTGTCGGGGACGTTCCGAAATAGTCGCCTGAAATTTTCACGTCCGATAATATACCGTTTTCCGCGGTGTACGATATTTCTACCGAGCCGAACGGATAACGCTTTTTCGCGGTCTTCGCGTACTGTTTTGATACGCCGTAGTTCCATTCCCAGGTGCCGTATTTTTCGTCTTTCAGCTTTTGTATGCCTTTTATCTGCCCGTCGCTGAAATACGACGCATCCGGCGCTATTTCGGATATGAGATAATCGAAAAATCCGGTTACGTCAAGGTCCGGCAGGTATTCTTTTAAATTGCAAACGCGCGATCTTACGCTTTTTATGCCCTTGCTCTGCATTTTTTCCGGGTCAACGTGCAGCGAGCCTTCGATCTCCGATACGTCCGCGGAGAAAAGAAGCGTGCCATGGTGCATAGACTTGCCGTTATATACGCAGGCGGCGTTTCCGGAGAATTTTCGGCCGTTTACCGTCATATCGTTTCTGCCGGAGAGCTCAGCCGGCACGCCGAGCTTCCGCAAAGCGGTTACAACAGGCGCGCAGAAATGCGAAAAATCAAGCAGATCATCGTCGCGCTTCGGTGATATGAACGTAAAATTCACGTTTCCGAGATCGTGGAACACCGCGCCGCCGCCGGTAAGACGGCGAACGACGGCTATGTCGTGTTCTTTTACGAACGCGCGGTCAATCTCCGCGTACGCGTTCTGATTGCGGCCTATTATCACCGCCTTGTCATTGCGCCACAGCATGAATATCTTCCCATCCTCGGTATCGAGCAGATACTGCTCCGCGGCGAGATTGAAATAAGGATCTGTGCTTGTATTTATATACGCTTTCATAATAACTCCGGTTTTTTACGTTGTATCCATTATATGATCCGATTCACTTATAATCAAGCGTTATAAGTTTACAAAAAGTGAATTTTAAAGAGAGGAAAAAAATTAAGAATTAAGAATTAAGAATTAAGATGGAATATTTGGGCTCACCGCTCGTGAACCCCCGAAAACTCACTCCTCGTTTTCGGAAAATCCCTATCGACAACCCGTTGTATGGGCGATTCACCAAAGCATCGGGGATTTTGAGAAAGGCTCCTCCTCGGGGGGAGCTGTCGCGAAGCGACTGAGGGAGTTCTTCAACCGTTTGAGGTACTCCTTCCGTCTCGGCGTTCCGTCAAGCCACCTCCTCAAGCGAGGGAGGCAGATGCATCGCACGCTGCCCCCTCAAATCTTGATTTGACGGGAGGGGACAGGGGGGTATGGGGGGGTTCTCGGGCGTAGCCCGAGCTTGAGGGGCGGGTAACCACCCATTTTCGTCCCGAAGGGACACCGGTTTTTATTCTTTATTCTTTCTTCTTTATTATTTAAAAACGGACGACCAATGGTCGCCCCTACATTCTGAATTCTTAATTCTTAATTCTTAATTCTTGTGGATAGACCCCTCCCCTACGACTGACGACCAACGGTCGTCCCTACATTCTGAATTCTGAATTCTTAATTCTTAATTAAAAAACATCTTGACTTTTGCGCGCATATATGATAAAATAAAATGAAATAATATTTTTTTCTTGGGAGAAAAAGATGTACGACAGAAGCAAAATAAGAAATTTCAGCATTATAGCGCATATAGATCACGGCAAATCGACGTTAGCGGACAGGCTGCTTCAGATAACGCGCACGGTCTCCGACCGCGATATGGAAGAACAGCTGCTCGACAATATGGATATAGAGCGCGAGCGCGGTATCACGATAAAAGCGCGCGCGGTGCGGCTCGACTATACCGCGCCGGACGGCGAGGAATATATCCTCAACTTAATAGACACCCCCGGGCACGTCGACTTCAACTACGAAGTGAGCCGCTCGCTGAACGCCTGCGAGGGCGCGATACTCGTCGTTGACGCGACGCAGGGCGTTGAAGCGCAGACAATGGCAAACGCTTATCTCGCCGTTGACAACGGTCTTGAAGTCGTACCTGTTATAAATAAAATCGACCTTCCAGCCGCCATGCCGGAGAGGGTGAAACACGAAATTGAAGATACCATAGGCATACCCGCGCTTGACGCGCCGGAGATATCCGCAAAAAACGGCATAAACATACAGGAAGTTCTTGACAGGATCGTTTCCGACGTTCCGGCGCCGAAAGGCGACGATAACGCGCCGCTCAAATGCCTGATATTCGATTCGTATTACGATTCGTATCTCGGCGTCGTCGTCTACGTAAGAGTCATGGACGGCACGCTCAGACCCGGCGAGCGCATAAGGATGATGAACACCGGCGCGGAGTTTGACGTCGTATCGGTCGGCTATATGTCTCCGTTCGGACTGACGCAGTCCGACTGCATAAGAGCCGGCGAGGTCGGTTATATCACCGCGAGCATCAAGAGCATAAGCGACACGCGCGTGGGCGATACGGTCACACACGCCGCAAAGCCGACGGAAACTCCGTTCCCGGGCTTTAAAAAGTGCATACCCATGGTCTTTTCCGGTATTTATCCCGCGGACGGCGCGAAATATCAGGATCTGAAAGAGGCGATACTCAAACTGCAGTTGAACGACGCGTCGCTCACGTTTGAGCCGGAGACGTCCGCCGCGCTCGGATTCGGTTTCCGCTGCGGCTTCCTTGGACTTTTGCACATGGACATAATACAGGAGAGACTTGAACGCGAATTCAACCTTGACATAGTTACAACTGCTCCGTCCGTTATATACAAGATACTGCTCAAAACGGGCGAGGAGCTGACTATCGACAACCCGCTGAATTATCCGGCGGCGGACAAGATAGAGGCGGCGTACGAGCCTATGGTCAAGGCGACGCTGCTCACCCCGAAGGAATTTATCGGCGCGGTGAATACGTTATGCCAGGAGCGCCGCGGAGAATTCGTCACCATGGATTATCTTGACACGGAGAGGGTGGAGATACATTACCGCCTGCCGCTGAATGAAATTATTTACGACTTCTTCGATTCGCTGAAAAGCCGCACGCGCGGCTACGCGTCGCTCGACTACGAGCTTGACGGCTACGACGAAAGCAAGCTCGTGAAGCTCGATATAATGTTGAACGGCGAGATAATAGACGCGCTGACGTTCATAATCCACGCGGACAAGGCGTACGGACGCGCGCGCAAAATGGTGGAACGGCTGAAAGAAAACATACCGCGTCAGCTGTTTGAGATACCCGTTCAGGCGGCTATCGGCGGCAAGATAATAGCGAGCGAGACCGTAAAGGCGATGAGAAAAGACGTTTTGGCAAAATGCTACGGCGGCGATATAACGAGAAAGAAAAAACTGCTTGAAAAACAGAAGGAAGGCAAAAAACGCATGCGCACGTTCGGCTCCGTTGCCGTCCCGAGCGAGGCGTTCATGGCGGTGCTCAAGCTTGATGAATGACACGGCGATATACGTCCACGTCCCGTACTGCAAGTCAAAATGCGGCTACTGCGATTTCTGCTCGTCGCCCGACGTATCGACCGTTGACGCCTACGTTTCCGAGCTTATACACCGGATAAAAGCGTATAAAACGGAGCAGAGCGTTAAAAGCATATATTTCGGCGGCGGCACGCCGACTTATATCGGCGCGGACAGGCTGTGTCTGATACTTGACGCGATATTATCAAATTTCAGCATATCAAACGGCTGCGAAATAACGGCGGAAGCGAATCCCGGGACGGTCGATATAAACGGCTTGAAGCTGATGAAAAAAGCGGGATTCAACCGGCTGTCTGCCGGTATACAGACGGCAAATGAGAGCGAGTTGAAAGCTCTCGGCAGAGTATCGCACACCGTAACGGACGGGGCAAGGCTCGTCCGAAACGCGCGTGAAGCGGGATTTGAAAATATAAATCTTGATTTAATGTACGGAATCCCCGGACAAACGCCGGAAAGCCTTGACCACAGTCTTGATTTTGTATTACAGCTTAAACCCGAACACATTTCGGCGTACGCGCTGAAGCTCGAAGAGGGCACGCCGCTGTATAAGCAAAAGCCGGTCCTGCCGGACGACGATACGACGGCGGATATGTACGCGCAGATAAACGCAAAGCTCAAAGCAAACGGCTATAACAGATACGAGATAAGCAATTTTGCAAAGCCGGGGTATGAAAGCCGCCACAACCTGCGCTACTGGCAGGGTGGAGATTATATAGGTTTCGGACTCGCCGCGGCGTCGCTTACAGGAAATACAAGATACCTGCAGTCGCCGGATATGAAAGAGTTTTTATCCGGCAACGCGCCGGACGTCGTCGAGACGCTTGACGCGGCGGGCAGAGAAGCGGAGTATATAATGCTTCATCTGCGGCTGTCTTCCGGCGTTGACAAGGACGAATACAAAGAAAAATTCAAACTTGATTTTGACAAAAAATTTGAAAAACAAATAAAAACGTATACAGACGGAGGCTTTGCCGTAAACACGGATAAGAGTTTTTATCTATCCGACAGCGGCATTTTCGTCTCAAATACGATAATCACGGATTTTATATATTGAAAGGAAAAACGACATGAAACAAACAGTATTAAGAAAATACGCAAAACTTATAGCCGTAAAAGGCGCAAACGTACAGAAAGGACAGGACGTTATAATAACGGCTCAGCTCGATCAGCCGAGGTTCGTCGAGATGCTCGTTGACGAGTGCTATAAAGCCGGCGCGAAAAAGGTAACGGTGGAATTCCGCCATCAGCCTCTTTACAAGCTGCACGTTCGTCATCAGACAGTCACGGAGCTTGCAAAGGTCGAGGAATGGGAAAAGGCGCGTCTGCAGCATTACGTCGATACGCTGCCCGCCACGATATATCTGATGCCTGCGGACCCCGACGGTATGAAGGGCGTAAATCAGAAAAAGAGCGCAAAAGCCGATCAGAAGAGCTACCCGATACTCAAACCGTACTATGACAAAATGGAAAACAAACAGCAGTGGTGCATAGCCGCCGTTCCCGGCGCGGCGTGGGCGAAAAAAGTATTCCCCGGAATGCGCGTAAGTCAGGCGATAGAAAAGCTGTGGGAAGCTATTCTGTTCACCTCACGCGTGACGGACGATCCGATAAAGGCGTGGGAAGAACATGACAAAGACCTGCACGACCGCTGCGATTACCTTAACAGTTTAGGCATAGCCGAGCTTCACTACAAAGGCGACAACGGCACAGATCTTACTGTCGGCATGATACCCGAGGGTATGTTCATGGGCGCGGACGAAAAGACGTTATCCGGCGTCAGCTTCAACGCAAACATCCCGACGGAAGAATGCTTCACCTCGCCTATGCGCGGCAAGGCGGAGGGCATAGTTTACGCCACGAAGCCGCTTTCGTACAACGGCGAGCTTATAGAAAACTTCTCCGTCCGTTTTGAAAACGGCAAGGCGGTTGAGGTGCACGCGGAAAAGAACGAAGAATTGCTGAAACAGATGATAAATATGGACGAGGGCGCGGCTTACTTGGGCGAATGCGCGCTCATACCGGTAAACTCTCCGATAAACGAGTCCGGCATACTGTTTTATAACACGTTGTTTGACGAAAACGCGTCGTGCCACATGGCGCTCGGCATGGGCTTCACCAATACGATAAGAGGCTACGAGGATAAAACTCTTGAAGAATGCCGCGCGATGGGCGTGAACGACTCCATGAATCACGAGGATTTCATGGTAGGCTACGAGGGCCTTGATATAGACGCCAAAACCGCGGACGGCAGGATCGTACCGATATTCCGCAAAGGAAAATGGGCGTTTTAATGAAAAGATTTCTGACCGTTTTGTCGCTTGTTCTGCTTATATTCACGCAGTCCTGCGGCAAAGAACCGGCAGAGACCGAAAAAGAGACCGTTAAGCTTCCGGAGCCGGCAAGCGAAAGCTACGGCACGGGGTGGGCGTACGCGGGCATGGATGAACAAATACTTGCTGACGACCCGGATTTTGCCGTGACGGGCTCGGGGTTTGAGTACCGCGACGGTTGGCTCGGCACGGGAGGCGGCGGATATTTCGATCTTACCGTCAACTACGAGCCGGGCAGCGACGAAAAATTCTGCTTTGAATTTGACGCGTATATTAAAGACGGCGGCGCTCTGTGGTTCGGCTTCTGGCTTTACAGTAAAAACAGCCTGCCGGACGACGGCATGCCCGGCGAATGGATAAAGCTGCGCGAGCACAGCGCGTTATACGGCGGCGTGACGTATGAGACGGGCAAAAAAGAGACGGTTAAAATAAAGCTGACGGCGTCCCCGGACGGTTTTACCGTATACGCGGACGGCACGGAGCTCATACGCACTGATAAAGGGTCGGACAACGGCGGAGGAGCCGTAAAGCTGCGCTCCGACGGCTGCCCGGTATATATAAGCAATATCGCTTTCAGATTGGGAAACTGATAATGAGAAAAATCAAAATTTTTGACACAACGCTGCGCGACGGGGAACAGTCGCCCGGCTGCTCAATG
>JAEEGW010000013.1 GCA_016280525.1 Clostridiales bacterium | reverse complement strand
GGCGATGATCTTATCCGCCTCCGCGCCGAGCTTTATCATCCCGTTCACCGTTTTTGCCGCTATGCCTTTCATCGTTCCGCGCCATCCGGCGTGGCATACGCCGACGACGCGGTTTTCCGGGTCCGCGAAAAGTATCGGCTGGCAGTCCGCCGTCTTCGCCGCGGCAAAAACGCCGGGCGTGACGGAGACGAAACCGTCCGTGTTCGCAAAGTATTTTTTGCTCCCGTCCGCGACGGCGACGTTATCCGAATGCGTCTGCTCTCCGAGGACGAGCCCGCCCGCGTCAAACCCCACGCTTGCGGCGAATATATGTCTGTTTGTAAATACCGTCTGATCGTCGTCTCCGCGGCAGTACGCCAGATTCATGCTCTTCGTGTATTCAAGCTCCGATACGCCGCCGCACCGCGTTGAAAAGCCGTGGGCGATAAAAGGTATTTCGTCAAGCGCCCGGCAGAAGACCACGCCGTTTTTCGTGTAAAAATCAGTCATTTATATATATCACCAAAACCTTTTCAATTTCGTTTGTATAGTACGTATTTTTTGGCAGATAAGCGCTTTTTCCGTCCTTTTCCCCGCTAATCACGACGGCGTCAAACGCGTTTGCCTTCCTTACATTTTTGTCCTTCAAACCGCTTACGTAAGCCGCGTCTCCGACGCTTAAAAACAGCTCCCCGCCGTCTTTTTCAAGCAGCGCGTTTTTGTATTTCTGTACCGCCCCGTCCGTTTTTATAACGTTTTTTCCGCAGAAGGCGGACAGCCCGTCCGCTATATCCGCCGGCACGTAAATATCATCAATATCAAAATACGAACATACGCGTATAACGCTCTGCAAATGGCGGGACGAAGGCTCCGCTGCGAGCACGTAATCCGCCCGCGTTACGCCGTGCGCTAAAAGCTCTTTGCAAAGCGGGTAAAAGCCGTCCGCGCTGCCCGTCGTAAAGTCGAACACCGTGCATTTCCCGGAATCGAGCACGGCGGCGTAATCCCCGTACTTGCCGGCAGATACCATTATAGCCGTTTTTTTCGCTTCTGTCAAGGAGAATATCGCCGCAAAACAAGAAAACGAGATAACGAACGCAAGCGCAAGACACAAATAGTGCAGCCGCTTTTTCGAAAACACCGCCATAACCGCCGCCGCGGCGACGAACACCGCGATAAGCGGTATGACGAACGGATACGATATTGAAACCGACGGCACGGCGTGTCGCGACAGAAAATGCGTCAGCTTTACGAGCACCGTGCAAAGTCCGTCCGCTAAAAGTCCGAGCCCTCTGCCGACAAACGGAACGTATGAAAATATAACAAGATACGGGCAGGCGTAAAGTAATACGACCGCAAACGGAGAAATCAAAATATTATACAGTACCGCGCCGTACGCCAGCTTTCCGTAACTTAATGCGGCTACGGGCAGCGTGAAAAGCAGAACGAAAGCCGTTATTATGACGGGCGACGTTACGTTTTTTAAGAATTTTATCTTCTGCGGCAGTTTTTCTTCAACGAATTTCGCGGCGGGCGCGCCGGCGGCTATTATGCCGAGCGCCGCGAAAAACGAGAGCAGAAATCCCGCGTCGTAAACAGACGGCGGGTTTACCGCGACGATGACGAAAGCCGATACCGTAAGCGACGTTACCGGGTCGTTCTTTCTGCCGGTTATAAGCGACAGGCGGCTTAAAAGATACATTAAAGACGCTCTTACGACGGAGCCGGTAAATCCCGTCACCGCCATGTATAAAAGCGCCATGCACGCAAGTATCACGTATTTAATACGGCTTCTGCCCGCTATCCGCGTCATGACGAAATCCGCTCCGGCGAGCAGCGCAGTGACGTGCAGACCGCTTACGGCAAGCAGATGAGATACGCCGAGCGTTTTCATATCCGACAGAAAGCTCTGCGGCGCGTCTTCTCTTATGCCGAGGAACAGACGGCACAGAATACCGGCGTTGTCGCAGACGCGGTAAAGACACGACGCGGCGAAATCTCTTATGATACCGGCGTAATACGGTATTGTTTTGTGCGTTTTTCCGGTCAGAGAAAACTCCTCAAATTCAACGGAATACAGCGCACCTTTGCTTTTGTAGTAATATTCGTTATAGCCTTCGTATAAGGAAAGCGTCGCCTCGGCTTCGAATTCGGAAAAATCCCCGCAGCGGTTCCCGTCTCCGTACGATACGGCTTTTATATTTACCGGCTTGCCGCCGGCTTTCGTGATCTTGTATATCTGCGTATAGCCGTTGTCGCTGCCGGGCACGGCGTAACCGCTTATACGGACCGTCTTCCCCGTCGTCACGCTTCCGGCGCCGTAAAAATACACGGCGAACACCGTACACATGACAAGAACCGCGGCGCAGATCACAAGCGCGGTACGTTTCGCTCTTGTCTTTATTATGATGGATACAACTGCAAAAACCGCGGCGATCGCCGCGGCGGCGTAAACGGCGTATATCCCCGCGCACGTAAAAACGGCGGACAGCAGCAATGCCGTCACGGCGGAAAGGCACAGCGGGCGTTTATCGAACAGTCGCATATATAAACTTTCTTTTTTTTCTTCATTATACACCCATAAACGCAAATTATCAAGCCTAAAACACAAAAATTCCCATTATATTGCAAAAAAATCTATTGACATACAATATATTGTGTGTATAATAGTATACAATGATCAAAAACTAAAAGGATGGTACAAAAAAATGAGATGTCCGAATTGCGGAGCCGCAGATACGAAAGTAGTCGACTCCCGCCCGTTTGAAGACGGCAACGTCATAAGAAGAAGGCGCGTCTGCGCGGAATGCGGAAACAAGTTCTTTACTTACGAATCCGCGGAATCAACACCGCTCATGGTAATAAAGAAGGACAAGTCCCGCCAGGTCTTCTCCCGCGAAAAGCTGATGAACGGTATTTTAAAATCCTGCCACAAGCGCCCCGTCTCCTCCACACAGATAGAGAACCTCGTGCGCGACGTGGAAAACACGATAAAAGCCACGGGCAAAAAAGAGATACCGTCGGGCGAGATCGGCCGGCTCGTTATGGAAAGGCTCAAGGAGATAGACGATATAGCGTACGTAAGATTTGCGTCCGTATACCGTGAATTCCGCGACGTTGAGACCTTCTTGGCAGAGCTGCAGGAGATCAAAGACGGAAAAAGCAATAAATGAATCACACCGTTATATACTCTGACAGAAAAACGGTAGGCATACAGGTGAAACGCGACGGCAGCGTGGTAGTCCACGCGCCGCGGGGCATGAGCCGCGCGGAGGTGGAGCGTTTCGTCACCGCTCATTCCGCCTGGATCGAAAAGAAACGCGCCGCGAAGCCGGAGCGCACCGGGCTTGATTTCGTATATTATCTGGGCAAAAAGTTTGATCTGTGTGAGTCGGACGGTAATAAAGTCGGCTTTGACGGTGAAAAATTCATAATACCTAAGGGGCTTGACGACAGCGGAAAAATAAACGCTTTGTCGCTGTTTTTCAAATCCGTCGGAAAGACGTATATGGCGGAAAAGACGTTCCGCTGGGCGTCGGTAATGAAACTGCCTCTGCCTCCTATGCCGAAAATAACCGGCGCGAAAACGCGCTGGGGAAGCTGCGGCGGCAAGGGCGGAAACCGCATAAACTACGCCTATATGCTTATGATGACGGACGAGGAATGTATAGATTACGTAACCGTTCACGAGCTTTCGCATATAACGTACAAAAACCATAACGAAAATTTCTACGCGCTCATATCGCGGTATCTGCCGGATTACAAAAAGCGCGAGCAAAAACTGCGCGAATATGAAAAGATCTTCACCGCGCAAGGGTTCTATGACATGAAATAAACGTGCTGATTGTAGGGGAGGGGTCTCCCCTCCCGCGTTGTAGGGGCGACCAGTGGTCGCCCGCCGAAATTTGTGCTAAACAAAACGGGCGATCAATGATCGCCCCTACAGTCTGAATTCTTAATTCGGAGAAGTCTTTCCGCACAGAAGGATAAAAAAATGGAAAAAATCAAAAACCTGTACGAAAAACTGAACGATAACGTCTCCATTGCCGTCGTCGGCAAAGGCGAGGCGGTCAAATATCTCACCGCGGCGCTGATCTGCGGCGGTCACGTCATAATAACGGACGTGCCGGGCACGGGAAAGACGCTTCTTACAAAATCGCTTGCCGCGTCTTTATCCCTCTCGTTTTCGCGCATACAGTTCACGCCGGACCTTATGCCGTCCGATATAACCGGCATAAGATATTTCAACATGAAAGAGCAGGAATTCGAATTCCTTCCCGGGCCGGTATTCGCCAACGTCGTTATGGCGGACGAGATAAACCGCGCGACGCCTAAAACCCAGGCGGGCATGCTTGAATGTATGGCGGAATATCAAGTCACTGTAGACGGCGAGCTTCACAAGCTGCCGTATCCGTTTATGGTCATAGCCACGCAGAACCCGATAGAGGCGTCCGGCGTTTACGAGCTGCCGGAAGCGCAGCTTGACAGATTTCTCGTCTCCGTTTCCATGGGCCTGCCGACGCACAGACAGACGGTTGAGATCCTGAAAAAATACGACAAAACGGAGCAGGCGCCCGTTCTTTCCCCCGTCGCGGGCGCGGAAGACGTGCTTGAAGCGCAGAAAGAGCTTGACCGTGTATACGTCCACGACGACGTGTTCTCGTATATCGTCGACCTCTGCGAAGCCACGCGGCGCGCAGACGGAGTTGAGCTCGGCGCAAGCCCGCGCGCGGCGCTCGCTCTTCTCAAAGTCTCAAAATGCTTTGCAGCGATAAACGGCCGCGATTACCTTTTGCCGGACGATATTAAAGAATGCGCGGTAAACGTCCTCGCTCACAGGCTTATAATGTCGGCCACCGCGGCGCTCAAAGCCGGCGCCGCCGAAAAAGCCGTTAAGGAGATACTTGAAAAAACGCCCGCGCCTACGGAGGATCCGTCAAATTACAGATTAAAGGTATGATACCGTTTTTGCACCTTTCCGCTTCTGCGGAGTCCGTTACCGCCGATATCATAGACCGTATGAGCGACGCGATGATGT
>JAEEGW010000095.1 GCA_016280525.1 Clostridiales bacterium | reverse complement strand
CTCTGCTTCGTCTCCGAATTCGGCGGCACGTGGTGGGCTCCCGGCGTAAAAGGCGGCTGGGGCTACGGCGCCTCACCTGCCGATATGGACGAATTCCTTAAAAGATACGAGGGGCTCGTTTCGGCGCTGTTGCAGAACGACAAGCTCTGCGCTTTCTGCTACACGCAGCTGACGGATATCGAACAGGAGCAGAACGGTCTGTACACTTACGACCGCAAAGCCAAGTTCCCGGTCGAGAAGCTGCGCGCCATAACCTCCGCGAAAGCCGCGGCGGAAAATGAATAAGGCAAAAATAAAAAGAATAACAGGCACCGTAATAATTGCGGTGCTTGTTGTTGTCGTATGCGTTATCGGCATAATAATATCAAATACGCGCATACCGGACAATCTTAGTCCCGGCGCGTACCGCGCTGTGTTTTTTGACGTGGGAGAAGCGGACTGCATCCTGTTTCACGGCGACGGCGCGGTCATACTGACCGACGCCCCGGCAAACGAGACGGAACGGCTGACCGGCTATATGGAGCGGATGAGGATAAAGCAGATTGATTATTTCATTATAAGCCATTACGACGCAGACCACGCGGGCGACGCGGTGAAGATAATAAACAAGTTTAAACCTTCTCACGTACTCATGCCGGAGCCGCTTGAAAATCAGCGCGGGGTTTATAACGAAATAGTCAAGGTAACGACGGAAAAACAGCGCATAACGGCAAAGACCGGGCAGAGATATAATAAGGGCGGCGTTGTGATAGACATTCTTGCGCCGAACGGCAAGGGGACGGAAAGCAACGATATGTGTATCGTCTGCAAGATAAGTTACGGAGACTCTTCCCTGCTCCTCTGCTCTGATATAGATACGGATGCGGAAAAAGTTATCTTATCAAAATACGGTGATAAGCTGAAGTCGGACGTTCTCAAAGTCGCGCATCACGGCTCGCGCTATTCGTCGTCGGACGCGTTCATCTGCACGGTGTCGCCGAACTACGCCGTCATCTCCTGCGGACAGAATACTTTCGGCCATCCGGATATCGGCGTTATGGACCGGCTGAAGGCGATAAAAGCCGAGGTTTTGACCACACAGCAGAACGGTGTCATAATTTTTGATTTCTTTTCGGATAGTGTCGTAAAAGTGAAGTAAAGCGTCATTTTGCACAAAAAGAACTGGGAATTTTTGGGAATTTTTTCGCTGAAAAACTCATCAAAAACTCTTGAAATATTTGGTAAAATATGGTATTATATTTCCAGAAATTACCAATTATGAAAGGAAATGGAAATTATGGAAAAGATAAAGGTTTTGATAGCCGACCCAACACAGCAGTTCTGCAAAACGGTGCACGAATATCTTGTCAGAGAAGGCAGCTTTTTGTGCGATCACGCATACGACGGAGAGGAAGCGCTCGCAAAGGCGAGGGCGATCCAGCCGGATTTCATCGTCTGCGATATGTGGCTGCCGAAGACTGACGGGATACGGCTCATAAAAGCCGTAAACGACGTACTGCCGAAGGACAGGCATCCGGAGTATATCGTCACCACCGTCGTCGGAAATCAGAATATATTCATAGAAGCTGACGAAGCCGGCGCCGCTTACTGTATGGTCAAGCCGATAGACAACGAAGTACTTGCCGAGCGGATGAAGAGGCTTTATAAAATGAAGAACGGTATGATCAAAGCGGGCGTACACATAGACCGCGACAACGATATAGAAACGCAGGTCACGCGGATTATACATCAGATAGGCGTGCCGGCGCATATAAAAGGTTATCAGTATTTGCGCTGTGCGATACTTATGGCGATAGCGGACGGGGATATAATCAACTCGGTGACAAAGGCGCTTTATCCGTCCGTCGCAAAGAAGTATAAAACAACGTCGTCAAGAGTGGAGCGCGCCATCCGTCACGCGATTGAGGTCGCCTGGGACAGAGGCGACGTGGAAACGCTGAATTCGTACTTCGGGTATACGATACAGAACAACCGCGGCAAACCGACGAACTCCGAGTTCATCGCGATGATAGCGGACAATCTGCGGCTAAAAAATAAAATAAGCTGATATACGGGCGGCAAAACGGCCGCCCGTTTTTGATCAATGTAGTGGCGACCATCGGTCGTCCGTATTTGTATTTAAATAATAATGAATAAAGAAGAAATAATAAAGAATAAAAACCGGTGTCGCTACGGGAACCCCCAACGCTCTCAAGTTCGCGTCGGGGAACCCCTACTACGCGACAAAATGTGCGCCGTTCCGGCGCTCTTGGGGCTCCCCGCCCCCCTTACCGCCCCAAACCCCACCATCCCCCCGATATATTATCGGGGCTTTTGCGGCTTCAGCCGCGCGCGTCGGCGGCCCCACCCACCGCCCGACGCGCCTACTGTTCGCACCCCCTCAGATTTTTAATCTGTGGGAGGGGATAGGGGGGTATGGGGGGTGGCGCGTAGCGCCTTGAGGGGTGGGTGACCACCCATATTCGTCCCGAAGGGACACCTTACCTATTCACTATTCACTCGGGAGGGGAGACCCCTCCCCTACGACTGACGACCAATGGTCGCCCCTACAAGCAGGTCGTCGTGGCGCCGACCCCTACAGATTGCCTTCCCCTTTTGGGGAAGGTGGCACGGCTATGCCGTGACGGATGAGGCGAACACCAGTCTCGCAAATTAACAAATCTTGCAGCGCCCCCTCAATCTTGAAAGAGATTGTGGG
>JAEEGW010000094.1 GCA_016280525.1 Clostridiales bacterium | reverse complement strand
GCGGCGGATACCACGTAGCAGCAGATCTCGCATACGGCGTCGTCACAGAATTCGTTTATATCTATGTCCATGCCGGAGTCAAGCTCGTAATGAGCGCCGGAATCCGCTATGACGCAGGTCATAAGCCCGTTTTCCGCGCCGAAATGCTTTGTCATAAGCTCTTCCACCTTGGTGGACAGCTTCCAGTGTATGTTTCTTATCGGGTCGCCGGGTATATATTCTTTTATCTCGGTTATCTCCGCTCTGTCCGTGCCGGACACGGCGGCGGTAGAGGAAGACGCGGTGTCGTTTATGTTTCTGTTCGGCAAAGGCGCGGTTATACGGCGCGGCAAAACCGTGACCGTGCCGGACCTGTGCACGGCTATTTTCATACGGAAAAACCTGAGCAGACCGCTTACGTAAACGCAGCCGACTCCGCACGCGTATTCGCCCTTGTACGGGAACGCCACGCTCTTTTTGTATTCGCTTTTACCCAACGCGGAAAGCGGCACGCGGACGTACGTGTCCGAGCTTGAAAATCCGGTGGTGTCCGGCAGTATAAGCTCCGCCTCGGTAAACGGCAGCGGGAGGATGAAGCGGTTCTGAAGCGTTACGGAAAACTCCACCGCCTCGTTTTTGCCGACTTTTTCCGCGCTGCACCCGAACGTTGCGGAAACGGACAGATACGCCGCGAGAGTATACAAAAGATCCGCCGGCAGCACGGCGCAGATCACTATGAAGAATATGTAAGATACGGAATTGCGCAAAGCCTGCGTGAACACGACCGCGACGACAAGCGCGAGTATCCACGCGAAAATAAATCCCGTGACCTTGAAGGTGCTTTTCTGCGCCTTGAAACGAACGACTTTATTTTTCATATCAGACGGTCGGAACGGAGGTTCTCTTCAGTATGTCGTATAAAACCTTTTCGGGCGTGGTGCCGGAGAGCTTCGCCTCGCGCTTCAGCATTATCCTGTGCGCCGTAACGGGTACGAATACCGCCGCGACGTCCTCGGGCACGACGTAGTTTCTGCCCGCGACGAATGCCGTTGCCTGCGCCATCTTTGAAATTATCAGCGACGCGCGCGTACTTGCGCCGAGAATAAGGTCGCCGTGTTTTCTCGTCTGCGCGACAAGATCCACTATGTATCCGTATATCCGGTCCTCAACGAAGACTTCTGAAACGTTTTTTATAATGGATTTGAGCTCTTCCGCGTTCGTCAGCGTCCTTACGTCGTCAAGCGGGTTTTTGCCGTGACGTTCGGAAATTATGCGTACTTCCTCTTCCTTCTGCGGATAGCCTAACGAAAGTCTTACCGAAAAACGGTCGAGCTGAGCCTCCGGCAAAGGATAAGTGCCGACGAATCCCGTCGGGTTCTGCGTGGCTATGACGAAAAACGGGTCGGGCAAAGGATAAGATTTGCCGTCAACGGTAACGTTGCCCTCTTCCATGGCTTCAAGCAGAGCGGACTGCGTTTTAGGCGAGGCGCGGTTTATTTCGTCCGCAAGCAGGATGTTGCACATTGCCAGGCCTTCTATGAATTCAAACTGCTCTTTCTGGCGGTTATACATGTTGAAGCCGGTTATATCGGACGCCATGACGTCCGGCGTGAACTGCGCGCGCTTGAAAGAAAGCCCGCACACGGTCGCCAGCGCGGCGGCAAGCGTCGTTTTACCGGTACCGGGCACGTCCTCTATAAGCACGTGACCGCCGGATAAAAGCGCAGTCATAAGAAAAATTATCTGCTGACGTTTGCCTACGATGACTTTTTCTATCTCATCCGCCATGGCGATGAGTTTATCTCTTCCCGAAACGGTCTGTTCGTTCATAATATGATCTCCGATCTGTGTCAAATTGATTTGTTTTTATTATTATAAACCCTTGCCGTCTTTTTTTCAAGGGTTTAATGTAAATAATATTTTATTCCCGGCGCTGTAAGGAAAGCGGTCTTATCGGTGTCGGCTTCGCCGACGAATTGTGTGCGCAAAGCGCACGTTTGGGGCTTTTGCGGTATAGGGGAGGGGTCTTCTCTTTCGCGGTGTGTCGCAAATTATCAGGTGTTTATCCGTAGGGGTCGGCTACGTGAACCCCCATTGCTCACGATGTTCGCGACGGGGAACCCCTATCGACGACCCGTTCGTAGGGGCGATCATTGATCGCCCGCTTATTTTATGCGAATTTCGGCGGACGACCGATGGTCGCCCCTACAATCAACCCGCCGCAAGGCGGATTTCATCACGCAGTGATTTCATCGGCGAAGCCGATTTCATCCGCTCCGGCACGGGGCGGATTTCATTTTCCGCCACGCCCCCTCATTCGAAGAATGATGGGAGGGGACAGGGGGGTATGGGGGGTTCTCGGGAGGGGACAGGGGGTTTGGGGGTGGCGCGTAGCGCCGTGAGGGGTGGGGACCCCCAAAATTCTGTCCCGCAGGGACATCTTAATTCTGAATTCTGAATTCTTAATTCTTAATTATATAGACGCTTTTTTATATGCAAAAGTTTCGCCGCCGCTTCACTGTTTACAAAAAGTTTTATATTTGCGCTGTGTATACACCGCCGCGGCTGGAAAAAATAAGATCAGACAAACGAAAGGAGAAAAACAAATGCAAATAGTAAGAGGCGATATATATTACGCGGATCTGTCTCCGGTCATAGGCTCGGAGCAGGGCGGGCTCCGTCCGGTACTTATAATACAGAACGACGTGGGTAACAGATACAGCCCGACGGTCATCGCCGCCGCGATAACGAGCCAGATAACTAAAACGAAGCTGCCGACG
This sequence comes from Clostridiales bacterium, assembly GCA_016280525.1. Lineage (GTDB taxonomy): Bacteria > Bacillota > Clostridia > Oscillospirales > CAG-272 > UBA1248. The sequence goes on along the minus strand of JAEEGW010000094.1, from coordinate 461 downwards.
CACATCGGCGTGACGTCCGGCTGCGGTCTTTCGCGTGATTCCGTTATTCTGCTCGAACAGGTGCGGACGATAGACAAGCGCAGACTCAAAGAAAAAATAGGTCACATAGACGACTCCGTTATGGCGCGGGTGGACAGCGCTCTGTCCGTCAGCTTCGGGCTTTCGTCCGGCGCGCAGTAAAAAAATTTACATAATTATCTTCTTTTTATGACAAAGAACACTTGCAATGGTACGGATTATACTGTATAATATGAGGCGATATCAAGTCATGAAAGGAATATAATTATGTTTTTGAATTTTTTAGCGGCGTCAAACGCAACCACTACGAACAGCTTTTTGCAGATGCTCCCGTCAATAGGCATCATCCTCGTCCTCGTCGTAGCGTTCTATTTCCTGCTCATACGTCCGCAGAGAAAGCGCGAAAAACAGGAGACTGAGATGAGAAGCAGCCTGTCGGTCGG
>JAEEGW010000093.1 GCA_016280525.1 Clostridiales bacterium | reverse complement strand
TTTTTCAGATACAAACGCGACTCAAAGGATATTTTGAAAGGCGTCGATCTTACCGTCAAAAAAGGCGAGATACGCTTCATTTTCGGCGGCAACGGCTGCGGAAAAACGACGCTTTTGCAGTGCTGTGCCGGACTTTTAAAGCCTTATTCCGGCAAAACGGAGATTTTCGGCAAAAAAATAACGTCGTACAAAAACGGCGAGCTTTACACCGGCTGCGTTTCAATGCTCTGTCAGGACGCGCACACCGTTTTCACGCACGAGACGATAGGCGCGGAATTCAAAGGTTTTGATATAAAAGAGCTTCCGTACGATATATCGCCGATAATTGACAGGCACCCGTACGACGTGTCCGGCGGCGAGCTTCAAATGGCGGCGCTCTGCCGCGTACTGCTCGGCAAACCGCGCCTTATACTGCTTGACGAGCCGACGAAAGGCATGGACGCGGCGGTGAAAAAGATATTCACGGACGTTCTGTTCAAGTTGAAAGAGCAGGGCGTATCCGTCGTTATCGCCTCGCACGATACGGAGCTTGCAGCACAGTGCGCGGACACCTGCTCAATGATGTTTGACGGGCAGATAGTCTGCAGCTCAGATACGGCGGAATTCATGCGCGGCAACAGCTTTTACACAACGGATAAATGCAGGATGACGGGGGGCAAGCTGATATGACCGTTATAGAAAACAAAAACGCCCGCACCGCCATACGCGTAGCCGTCCCGGTCATACTTACCGCCGCCGCGGTACTGTGCGCGCTTTTTGCGTCGGACGGCAGAAAATACGCGGTCATAACCGTAATAGCCACGCTTTTGTCGCTTTTGCTGTTCCTTGCCGGATTTGACAAAAGGCGCATAGGCTCGCGCCGGCTCGTTTTGGGCGCGGTGTTCATAACGCTTGCCGTCGCCGGCAGATTCATACCGCAGATAAAACCGCTCACCGCCGTAGTCATAATAAGCGGTATGTTCACGGGCGCTGAAACGGGATTTCTCGTTGGCGCGGTGTCGGTACTTATATCTAATATATTTTTCGGAAACGGACCGTGGACGCCGCTTCAGATGACGGCTATGGGGCTTATCGGCTTTTTCGGCGGCGTGCTTTCAAAACCGCTTAAAAAGAGCAAAATAATTTTAGCGCTTTTCGGCGTCGGCTGCGGCATTTTCTATTCAATGTTTATGGATATATGGACCACCTGCTCCGCTACCGGCTCTCTGCAGTTTTCGGCTTATCTGAATTCGGTAGTTGCGGCGATACCGTTTACGATTATATATTCCGTCTCAAACGTCATATATCTGCTCCTCTTAACGCCGCCTTTTCAGAGAAAGCTTGACAGGATAGCGGAAAAATACGGCTTATAGACCCGAATATTGCTTATTTTTATATTGACAAATACCGATCGGTATGATAGAATAGAAAAAAAACAAAGGAGAATAAAATGAAAAAGTTGATTTCCGTAATTATCTGCCTTGCCATGATAATTACAGCTACCGTATCAGTCGTCGCAAACGACGTTCTTCGCGATGAAGAAGAAACGACCGTCGTAGGCGATATGAACGGCGACAAAGAAGCCGACAACAAAGACGTTGTAACGCTTTTCAGATACGTATCATCCGGCGAAAGACTGGAAGACGAGTCCATGTACGACTTCAACGGCGACACCGCGGTCGACAACAAGGACGTTGTGGCTCTGTTCAGATACCTGAGCAGCGGCGCTGTCGAAACGTCGGAAGTTACCGATGAACCCGAGACGGATCCCGAAGAGTCCGAGACCGAACCCGACGAGACCGAAACGGAACCCGACGAGACCGAAACGGAACCCGACGAGACCGAAACGGAACCCGAAGAATCCGAGACCGACCCCGAAGAGACCGAAGAACTGCCGGAAGGCTTTGAAATGTTCGTTTACGAAGATCCGATGCTCGGTGAACTCGTATACTTCGGCATTATGGAAGGATATACTTACGACGAAAACTACCTGGGAACAGGAGTTCCTTCAGTAGTTAAAGAAGGCGTTCCCGACGGCACCTGCTTCTTCAACATGGCTACGCAGGGTAATTACGAGCCGTTTACCGAGGAATCCGCAATACCGTTCCTCAACGCCACGCAGAAAAACTTCAACAATGCGTTCGGCAACTATACGTTTGACGGACTTACTACGGAAGAGATCGAAGACGGCGTGATCTTTTCAAGGCTTGACTGGACGTGGGACAACGGCATACAGCAGTCCCTTGTAAGGATACACTTTGATTACTGCACCGTCATCATCCAGTTCGCAACGTGGTCGACCGTACCGGAAGGCATGGAAGAATTCGACGCCATGATGGCAACTCTCGGCATCTGCGCAGAGGCTCTTGAAGAATAAATAAAAAACTGTCGCCGCCGGCTTTTCGCCGGCGGCGAATTTTTAGATTTCATATGTATTATATTGACAAATACACGGCGTTGTGGTAAAATCAAAGAAAAAGGAGGATGTGACCATGAAAAAAATCATTTCCGTAATTATCTGCCTGATAATGATAATTACAGCGGCCGTATCTGTTCTCGCAAACGACGTTCTTTTGACCGAAGAAGAAGTCGTCGTAGGCGATATGAACGGTGACAAAACAGCCGATAACAAAGACGTTGTAACGCTTTTCAGATACGTATCGTCCGGTGAAAGAGCGGAAGACGAGTCGGTATACGACTTCAACGGCGACACAGCGGTCGACAACAAGGACGTCGTTGCTCTGTTCAGATATCTGAGCCGCAGCGCGGATGATACCGCGGAAGAGACCGAAACTGAACCCGAAGGATCCGAAACGGAGCCCGACGAGACCGAGACCGAAGATGAGACCGGATTCGTAATAGACGAAAACGATCCCGAATGGATAAACGGCATAAAGATCGGCACGCGCGAGGAGCTGCTCGAATTTGCAAACAAGGTAAACGGCTCGATCGATAATTTCTCCGGCAAAACGATATGGATAACCGAGGACATAGATCTTGACCCCGACAACACGTGGGAGACAAACTGGAATCCGCTTTCAACGGCAATGCTGGAAGACGCTACCATAAACGGCGCCGGTCACACGATAACCGGCATGAGGATGAAACCCGCGCAGGTAAGCGGCCCCATGGGATTCATAGGCAAGGCTGCCAACAAGATAACAATAAAGAACCTTACGTTCGATCACGCAGTGCTCGAAGGCGCGCCCAAACACTCCGGCATAGTGATAGGAGAACTCAGCGCCGGCGGACAGACGTTTGAAATAGAAAACGTCAAAGTCACAAATTCCATAGTCAGCGGCGAGATAGGAGAAGCGGGCAACATCAAAAACGTAAGCTTCCGTCTGGGCGGCATAGTCGGCGCAAACATATACGGCGATACCGTATACGTTCACGGCTGCACCGTTGACGGGATCGAGATATGCGGCTTCCACAACATCGCGGGACTCGTAGGCTGCACGCTTGACGGCAAATACGTAATAGAAGACAACACCGTAAAGAACGCGTCGCTTATCTATTCCGCTTCGTTCAGCACTTCGTATCCGGCGGACGCGTCAAGATATTTTGCGGACCCGTTCTACGAGGTGACAAACTACTGGGGCGAATACCATACGGACGTTGATTTAAGAAACGGCAACAATTATGAAACCATTGATTCCTGGGATATAGTAAACGATCTCCACTATGACGGAGAAGAGGGCAAGAGCGACGACTATCCCGGCCAGTTCCCGGCAAAGGACAGTATCACGAGGCCGAAAGACGATCCCAGCAGACCCAAATAAAATTGATATAAAAGGCGGTGAAAGCCGCCTTTTCAATTTTGCAGGCGCGGTATTTTACAAAACTCCTTCCGTCACGGCTCCCTCCCCGAGGGAGCTGTCATCCCGGATAATTCCGGGATGACTGAGGGAGTTTTCTTTCACTCTGTCAAGGCGGTGAAAACCGCCTTTTTTCTTTATTATATTTATTTACGAAAAAAGGGTTGATTTATTGCATAATTTGAGTATAATGATATAATAGAAAAATATCGGAGGTCAAAATGGTAACGGTATCGTCTGTCAGCGCCGGCTCCGCCGCGGAAAAGGCGGGGATAATGGTGGATGACATAATTTTATCAATAGACGGTCATCAGATAAAAGACGTGCTGGATTACCGTTTTTATATAACCGAGCCGCGCCTGCAGATACAGATACACAGAGGACCGGAGCTTCTTACCGTAACGCTTGAAAAGGAAGAATACGAGGATCCCGGGCTTGAATTTGAGACGTATCTCATGGACGAAAAGCAAAGATGCAGAAACGCCTGTATCTTCTGCTTCATAGACCAGATGCCGAAAGGGTGCAGGGAGTCGCTTTATTTTAAAGACGACGACGACAGACTGTCGTTTCTGCAGGGCAACTATATAACGACGACGAATCTGTCGGACGAGGAGATAGACCGCGTCTGCAGGATGCATCTGTCGCCTATCAACATATCGGTCCATACGACTAACCCCGAGCTGCGCGTTTTTATGATGAAAAACAAAAACGCCGGCAAGGTGATGTCAATAATGCGTAAATTCGCGGACGCCGGCATCACGATGAACGGACAGATAGTGCTCTGCAAGGATATAAACGACGGTAAAGAGCTGCAGCGCAGTATGGAAGACCTGCAGTCGCTTTACCCGGCGATGCAGAGCGTGTCTATTGTGCCGTGCGGACTTACCGCGCACAGAGAAAATCTGTATCATATAGAGCCGTTTACGTCCGAAGACTGCCGCGCGGTCATAAAGCAGATAGAGAGTTTTTCATCAAAATGCTATAAGAAATACGGCAGCAGGATTTTTTTCGCGGCGGACGAGTTCTATCTGAAGGGCGGCGTGAAGCTGCATAAGGCGTCTTATTACGAGGGCTATCCGCAGTATGAAAACGGTGTGGGCATGGTCGCCTGCATGTACGACGAGCTGCCGTATGAGATAAAACAGCTTGACTGCGATCTGTCCGGCAGAAAAGCAACGCTGATAACCGGCGAGGCGGCGTACGAAGTCATACGCGATATGGCGGAGATGATAAACAAAAAGACCGGCGCGGAGCTTGTTGTTAAGGAAATCAAAAACAACTTTTTCGGCGGCGGAGTCACCGTGTCCGGCCTCGTGGTCGGCGCGGATATAGCGGAACAGCTGAAAGGTACAGACTGCGGCGAATGCATATTCATCCCGACCGTTATGCTGCGTCACGGAGAAGACGTGTTCTTGGACGACATGACCGTGCCGGAGCTGTCCGATAAATTAGGCGTACCCGTATATGCCGTACCGTCAGACGCGGCGGCGGCGGGGGAGATAGTGGAAAAATTAAGAATTAAGAATTAAGAATTCAGAATTTGAAAGTTTTGAAATGAAAAGAAAATACTACACAAAAATGAAAGACGACGAGGTCAGGATTTTAAAAATCGGGCGTGATGCGATTTTTGAATTTCTGTATGAAACCTTGTTAGGCGAAGAAGACCGTACTTTCAACGTCGATTCGCTTAAAGTATATAACAAAATTGCGATGGATTGGGAAAGCGGAGAATTTATATTCGCCGTGTGTAACGAGCCGAAAGACGAAAAAGCAAAATCATTTTGCGAAAGCTTTGACGTTGAAAAACTTATTAAACTTATACCCGATACAACGGAGACTGTATTAAAGAATACTCCGTATAAATCCTACAGCATAAACGAATTAAACGAGCTTTTGAAATCAGAAAATGATGAAAAAAGCTAACGTGATGTAGTTTTTGCAAAATAAGGTGTCGCCAGAGCCGACGAATTGTGCGGCTTGCGCCGCTCTTGGGGTTCCCCGCCCGTGAACCCCCAAAAACTCGACAAGCTCGTTTTCGGGGAACCCCGGTCGCCCCCTTTCCGGGAACCCCCATTGCTCACTATGTTCGCAACGGGGAACCCCTTCATCCACCCCAAACCCCGCCATCCCCCCGAATTTTCGGGGCTTTTGACGGGCGATCAATGATCGCCCCTACCGTGCCAATAACGTTCGCGTAAGCGAACTCATAGTATTGCAAAGCAATTCATAGTTTCCGGCAAAGCCGGGATCATAACGCGGCGCAAGCCGCTCATAACTCTAAAACGGAGATATAAAATGTCAAAACCGATAGTAGCGATAATAGGCAGACCGAACGTCGGCAAAAGCACGCTTTTCAACAAGCTTGCGGGTCAGCGCATAGCGATAGTCGACGACACGCCGGGCGTGACGCGCGACCGCATTTATACCGAGGTCGAGTGGAACGGCAGGACGATTTTAATAACCGACACCGGCGGCATAGAGCCTAAAACGGACAACGAAATATTAAAGCACATGAGGACCCAGGCGGAGACCGCCATTGAAATGGCGAACGTCATCGTTTTCATGGTGGACAGCCGCGCCGGGCTGACCGCGGACGACGTACAGATAGCGAGGATGCTTCAGAAGGCGAAAAAGCCCGTCGTCGTCGCGGTAAACAAGATAGACAACGTGGGCAATCTGCCGCTTGAATACTACGAGTTCTACGAGCTCGGTTTTCCGGACGATCCCATAGCGCTGTCGTCTCTGTCCGGCACGGGCACGGGCGATCTGCTTGACGCGATACTTGAAAAATGCCCGGAGGACGACGGAGTGCAGGAAGAGGACGACCGCATAAAAGTTGCCGTCATAGGCAAGCCGAACGCCGGAAAATCGTCTATCGTCAACAAAATAATCGGTCAGAAGCGCATGATCGTTTCCGATATCCCCGGCACTACGCGCGACGCGGTCGACGCCGAGGTGGATAACGAATACGGAAAATACACGTTCATTGACACCGCCGGCATAAGAAAACAGTCCAAGATCTCCGATAACATAGAGCGTTACAGCGTTCTGCGCGCAAAAGCCGCGGTGGACCGCGCGGACGTCTGCCTTATAATGATAGACGCGTCCGAGGGCATAACGGAGCAGGACGAAAAGATCGCCGGCATAGCGCACGAGGCGGGCAAGGCGTCCGTGATCGTCGTGAACAAATGGGATAAAGTAGAAAAAGACAACAAGACCGTAAAAGAATTTACGGACGATATATATACCGCGCTGTCTTATATGACGTACGCGCCCATAATCTTCGTTTCGGCTCTTACCGGTCAGCGCATAGGAAAGCTGTTCGAGCATATAAACTACGTTTACGGTCAGGCTACGTTCCGCGCGACGACGGGTATGTTAAACGATCTTTTGAACGACGCGACGACGCGCGTACAGCCGCCGTCCGACAAGGGCAGAAGACTGAAAATCTATTATATGACGCAGACAGCCATACAGCCCACCACCTTCGTAATTTTCTGCAACAGCGCAAAACTGTTCCATTTCTCATACCAGAGATATCTGGAAAACCGCCTGCGCGAGACTTTCGGTTTCCGCGGCGTACCTATCAAGCTAATTATAAGGGAGCGGGGTGAATAGTTGATGATCGCAGGCTACGCGTTCAAAGACGTTTTCTATTACGGCCTTTTATATCTTTCCAATCAGAGCGGCACGGCGCTTTTCATCATATCAATGATACTGATCTGCGCCGCGGGCTATCTGCTCGGCAGCGTCAACACGGCGATAATACTGTCCAAAAAAGTCTACGGCAAGGACATAAGAGAATGCGGCAGCGGAAACGCCGGCATGACGAACGTCCTGCGTACCTACGGCAAAAAAGCCGCGGTGATAACCGTTCTGGGCGACGTGGGCAAAACCGGGCTCGCCTGCCTTATAGGTGCGCTGGTCTGGGGCCAGACCGGAGCTTTCTTGGCAGGTTTCGCCTCTATAATCGGTCACATGTGGCCCGTGTGGTTCAAATTCAAGGGCGGCAAAGGCGTTTTGTCGTTTGCGTCCGTGCTTTTGTTCTGCGCGCCGAAAGTATTTCTGATCTGCTTCACGATATTCTTTATAATAGTCGCGTTTTCCAAATACATCTCGCTCGGCTCCGTATCCTGCGCTTTGATAATGCCGATAATACTGTCAAGATTCATCGGCTCGCAGACGCTTATACTTATTCCCGCGATAATCATAGCGCTTATAGTCGTATGGAAGCACCGCTCGAATATAAAAAGACTGCGGGAGGGCAAGGAAAACAAGATACATCTGGGCAAGGACGGCGGATTTTTGCCGAAATGGATCCTCATAGTTATAAGCCTGGTGTTGACGGCGGCGTCCGTTCTGGCTATCGTATTTACGTTTAAAACCGAATACGCCGTGACGTATAAAAAGGATAAAATGACCTCCGCGTACCTGCGCATAATCTTTATAAACGAGAAAAACGCGTATTTCAACGGCGCGGAGCAGAACGATGAGCACGACGAGCAGATAATGCAGACGGCGCTTGACAAAGCAAAGCGGATACTCGTCACAAGAGACGCCGCTGCGGAAGACGGCAGAACGATCACGGACGGAGGCAGGTCCGCCGCGATAAATTATTTCAGTGATATACCGTCGCTTTACGGCAGCGCCGAAGGCGATACGGCGGAGACGTACTGCCACAGGATATACGGATACGATATATCTCCAAACGATATAGTAAAAGTTCAGGCGGCGCTCATATTCGCCGACGAATACAGGGAAGCGGTAACACAACAAAAAGCCGACGCGCTTTTATCCGAAGCTGAAGAAAACATCAAAGTATCTGAAAAAATACAGAAAGCCATAATAGACAAGTATTGATACCATGCCGAAAACCATACTTATAACTTCATTCAAAGGCGGCGTCGGAAAGTCAACGGCGGCCGCGAATCTGGCGTCAAAGCTGGCGCGCGCCGGCAAGCGTACGCTTCTGTGCGACCTTGACTTCGATCTCGGCACACTCGATCTCATAACCGGCTGCGAGGACAGACTCCTTTTCGATATATGCGACGCCGTGTACGGCAGAAGAGAGGTCGAAGACTGCACGGTCAAATTCACCTCTAACCCGAATCTGTTCCTGCTCGGAGCGCCGTTCAAATGCACGGATACGATAGAGCCGGACGATTTTGCACAAAGACTGAAAAATCTTTTCACGGGGTACGATTACGTCATACTCGACACTCCCGGCGCGGATTCCGTAACGCTCGCCGTAGGCGCAAAGTGCGCGGACGAGGCGATAGTCGTGGCGACGCATAATCCAACGTCGATCCGCGGAGCGGAAAAGACCGCACAGCGCCTGCGCGAAAACGGTATACCCTGCAAACTGCTTATAAACTGCTTTGACGGCAGATCCGTCAGCGAAAGCAAACGCGCCGGTATGCTCGATATGATAGACGCGACGAAAACGCCGCTTTTAGGCGTAGTCCCCTACGACAGAACGCTTATGTTCGCGCAGGAAAAAGGCGTTTTGGCGGAGACCGATGCGTTCGTCTCGTCAAAGGCGTTTGACAATATAGTGCAAAGGATCCTGTGCTCCGAGACCGGGGAGCGCCCGCGTCCCGTGCTTTACGGAGTGTCCGGGATTAAACGAAAAAAGGTATTGACAAAATAAATAATATAGTGTAAAATCATATCAAACAAGGAAAGGCGGATGAGGATATGGAAATAGCGCTCATTGCTCACGACAAGAAGAAAGAGCTTATGACTCAGCTTTGCATCGCATACTGTGGTATTTTAAGCAAGCACAATCTCTGCGCGACGAATATTACCGGAAAGTATATCACGGATGCGACAGGGCTTAAAATAGAGCGTCTTCTCCCCGGTACGCACGGCGGAGAACAGCAGATCCTTTCCAGGATAGCGTATAACGAAATAGATATACTTCTGTATTTCAGAGACACGTCCGGAGGCGAGCCGATGTCTGAGACCGAGGCGGACCTTATAAGGATGTGCGATATACACAACGTACCCGTTGCGACGAATATAGCCACGGCGGAAATACTTATACGCGCGCTTGACAACGGCGACCTTGACTGGCGCGAGATAGTAAACCCGCGTTCGGAGTATAATCTCAACCGCAAAAACGGGCACAGATAATGAAAAAACCGTATATTTACGCCGCCGCCATAGCGGCTTTGCTGATATTCGGCGCGCTTGCCGCGGTCTATCAGATAAACCATCCCGGCAGGATAATACCGTCAAAATACTACACGGAGAAAAAAGCGGAATATCTTACGGCAAATTACCGTCCCACAGCGGAGCAGATGGGTATAGAGGACAGCAAAAAAGGGTCAACCGTCTACGCCGCGATGATAGAGGTATCAACGCCGGAACTTGAAAAGACCGGTTCGGTCACGGCAATGTTTGACTTTATTGATATAACCGGCAAGCGCGATTCGGTTCTGAGCGACGGCACGTCTGTTTTGCCGAAAGAGATGACGGACGAAGAGATAAAACAGGCGTTTGACAGCCTTGCGGCGCTGTTTGACGACGGATACAAAGCGGCGGAGAATACGGATTACGGCATCCCGGATTATGAATACGTAAAAGTGTATTTAAGACGGGGCGACGGCGTTTATTACAAACTGTATAAAGAGGACGCGCTGCCGGAGGCGGTAAGCGATTATCTTTCCGGGCAAAAGATACGTATGGACGGATAAGATTTTTTTGGCAGGCATAAATATTTTTTAAAAACAACTTGACAATTCGGCGTAAATGTGGTATTATACATCTCACGGTATCAGCAAATACGGAGAGATGTCCGAGTGGTTTAAGGAGCTGGTCTTGAAAACCAGTGACTCGCTTTGCGGGCCGTGGGTTCGAATCCCACTCTCTCCGCCAGAAAATTCTCACATAGTGAGAATTTTCAACCAAATCCGTTTACGGATTTGATTTCACCGGATGCAAAGCAGCCGATTTCACCAAAGCGTAAGCTTTGATTTCACCGAGGCAAAGCCTCGATTTCACTTTCAACAAATCAAATAATGCAATTCACATGGAGAAGTACTCAAGCCGGTGAAGAGGCGCCCCTGCTAAGGGTGTAGGGTGGGAAACTGCCGCGAGAGTTCGAATCTCTCCTTCTCCGTAAACAAAAACCTCCCGGTTGGGAGGTTTTTTGTTTGCGGAAAAAAGAAGGAGAGATTCGAAAAGGAGGGAGCGCGAAGCGCGGAAGAAAAAGGCTCCGGGGGAGCGTTTTTCGCCGACGTGTGCGTGCCGGTATACGGCAGTATGCCGGGCGAATCTCTCCTTCATTGGGGCATGCCAAAGCCAACAGGAGAGATTCGAAAAGGAGGGAGCGCCTGTCGCTTAAATCCGCAAAACCCCTCGCAAAAAATCAAACAATAAAGAAAAAACCAATATATCTAAAATATACTAAAAAGATATCTAAATTTTCAAAAATATATCAAGTATTTCAACTTGACAATTGAACAAATGTGTGCTAAAATCTAAATAATATCGTATGACCGATATGATAGCGATAATCAGCGTCACGGGGAGCGTTTGTGTTATGGACAAGAACAGCGAAAAGAATATGGCCGAAGTAAAACCGAAAAAACTGAACATCCGCTGGATGCTCGTGTTTTTTGATATGGTCGTATTTGCCGTGTGCGCCGCTGTGCTTTTCTTTACGGGCGGCAAAGCGGAATTTCCGTATTTTGCGGCTCCGGCGTTCCTTGTGCTTGTCTACATATTCCGCTTCATTTTCAAAATATACAGCCAGATCTGGAGATACGGCGGCATTTCCTCGTATCTCAAGCTTATCATATCGGACGCGTTCGCGTGCGTGTGCGCGGTCATACTGTGTTTCTTCATCCCCGGCCCGAAATACACCGTGGCAGAGACCGTATCTTTGATAGGCGTGGATCTGCTTTTGCTTCTTACGGCAAGGATTTCTTACGGTATGTGCTATAAATACAGCGGCTCGGACAGTTTCGTGGGCAGAGTTTCAAGATTTTTGCTCGGACTCTTCGGCATGAAGGAAAAACACGTTGACAGCGCGGACAAGCGCACGGTAAACATCGTTATAGTCGGCGCGGGAAAAGACGGCATAGCTTTGTCGGACGCGCTCGCCGCGGACAACAGCGCGATATACAAACCCGTGCTGTACGTTGATATAAAGAAAGAGAAGATCGGCCGCCGGATAAGCGACGTCGCCATCATATCAGAAGAGCAGGTCACGCGGCAGATGCTTGCGGCGTACAACGTATCAATGTTCGTTTTCGCGCTGCCGGATATGAGCGTGGAAAAGAAAAAAGAACTATACGAAAAATACAGGGAGTACGGCTGTACTTTAAAGGTCTACGAAAAGTCGTCGCTTCTGACGAGCGAGAACACTGGCGTCGTTAAGCTCCGTGAATTTGAAATAGAAGATTTGCTTTTCCGAAACGTAAGACAGGTAGCGGACGAAAGAGTCGTTTCGTATTACGAGGGCAAGACCGTTCTCGTGACCGGAGGCGGCGGCTCTATCGGCTCCGAGCTGTGCCGGCAGATAGCTGAAATGAACCCGCGCACGCTCGTTATACTTGATATTTACGAAAACAGCGCGTACGATATACAGCAGGAGCTGCTTCAGAAGTATAAAGACAAATTTGAGATAAAAGTTGAAATCGCGTCCGTCTGCAACATGGACGCGATCGAAAAGGTGTTCCGCGCGTATCAGCCGCAGATAGTTCTGCACGCCGCAGCGCACAAGCACGTTCCGCTTATGGAGAAAAACTGTGTTGAAGCCGTTTCAAACAACGTTTTCGGCACTTACAACGTCGTTATGCTGAGCGAAAAATACAAGGCGGAGCATTTTATAATGATCTCAACAGACAAAGCCGTCAACCCGACGAACGTCATGGGCGCGACGAAACGCGTCTGCGAGATGATAACGGGATGCTTTGCAAACCATAACTGCGGAACCGTTTACAGCGCGACGCGCTTCGGCAACGTGCTCGGGTCCGCGGGCTCCGTCATACCGCTGTTCAAGCGTCAAATCGCGAACGGCGGTCCGGTCACGATAACGGACAAGCGCATAAACAGATACTTTATGACCATTCCCGAGGCGTCGCAGCTCGTTCTGCAGTCCGGCGCGATGGCGAAAAACGGCGAGCTGTTCGTGCTCGACATGGGTCAGCCGGTAAAGATACTCGATCTTGCGGAGAATATGATAAGACTGTCCGGCTACGTTCCGTATAAGGATATAGATATAGTGGAAACGGGTCTTCGCCCGGGCGAAAAGCTGTACGAGGAGCTGCTTGTCAAAAGCGAGGAGCTCGGCAAGACGGAAAACAACCTGATATATATAGAAAAAGACGTTTCACTGTCAGACGCGGAGCTTGAAGAAAAGCTCGCCGTCCTGCGTGACGCGGTGGAATCCGGCAGCGACGAGGAGGCGAGACACGCGCTTATGTCCGTCGTTCCCACGTACCACACGCCCGCGGAGGTAAACGGAGCGTACGATAAAGAAAAAGAAACGGCTGATAAATAATACGGCGTAAATTTTTGACCTCACCTGTGGATCGGATACGGGTGAGGTTTTAAAAAATACAAAAGCCCGGTGTCCGTATCGGGCGGAAGTTTGACGGCGCGGCGCCGGAGGGGTTTATGGATTACAAAAAGAATTTAAGGTATTTTGAAAATAAAAAGCTGCTCTTGTACTGCAGCGCGGGGCTTCTGGTGCTCGGTATAATACTGTGGATACTGCCGCGCTCCGCGGATAACGGCTTTGTTATGTATATTTTATCCGTTTTGTCTATCGTCACGGGCGGCGCGGTTTTCGGCATAAGCATGACGCTTAGGTCAAACGACAAAAAGATAGACGAGAACATAAGCGACGCGTTCAAGCTGTTTGAAGAAGAGACGCTGCAAAAGTTCGATCTGTACGAAAGACAGCTTCCGTATCTTGAGTCCGTTCTGATAGAGAGCTATAAATATTTTGACGGCTCGTATCTGCGGCGCGACAAGGAAGGCAGATACAGAACGGAAATATATTCAAAAACGCACGTTTATTTCGTTGAAGAAGGGATCTGCATAGGCTCAAAAGAAATATCGCTTATAAAAGACGAGCAGACGGACAGAAGCGAGCAGATACCGTACGGGCAAATAGAAAGAGCGTATCTTACGGACGATCAGACGGTATATAAAAAGGGAAGCAAGACGGTCCCCGTGGGATATCAGACGCTGCACATCAAAAAAACGGACGGCACGGAATTTACCGCGCAGTCCCATTCGTCGCAGATGCTTGACACGCTCGTATCGGATATAAATCATACGAAAGAAAGAAAAACAGGCACGAATTAAACGTCAGAAAAAATACAGGCGAGCGGTAAAAGCCGTATCGCCTTTTCATTCACAGCGTAACTTGCAGAAATTTCAGACTTTTTTACACCTTTTTGCATTTTTGTCGTCATATACGGCAGAGGGACCTCAAACGAAAGGAAGACCGGTATGCTTTTAAAGGATGAAGAGATAAACGACCTGTTTTTTGACCGCGACGAAAAAGCAATTTCGGAAACCGACAAAAAATACGGCGCGTATCTTAAAAACGTGGCGGCAGCCATGACAGCCGACAGGCGCGATGCGGAGGAGTGCTTAAACGACGTGTATCTTGCCGCGTGGAATTCCATTCCGCCGCAAAGGCCCGCGTCGCTTCAGGCGTATCTCACCGTGCTCATAAGGCACACGGCGCTTGACGTTATAAAAAAGAGCAAGAGAGCGCGCCGCATACCTGAAAAACTGTACGCGCCGCTTGACGATCTGGCGGAGCTTTTGCCCGGCAAAGACGCGGAATGTATGTTTGATGAAAGAGAACTGGCGGGTATAATAAACGGCTACGTCAGCTCGCTGTCGTCAAGGCAGAGATACGTATTCATGAGCAGATACTACGTGAACAGATCGATCGGCGAGATAGCGGAAAAGCTTGACCTTAGCGTATCAACGGTCAAAAAGGAGCTTGCGTCAATAAAAGCGGGCTTGAAGGAAAAGCTTTTGCAGGAGGGATATACGCTGTGAAGAATATGAAGAAAAAAGAACTGTTATACAGCGCCGTGTCGGATATAAACGACG
The DNA here is from genome assembly GCA_016280525.1 of Clostridiales bacterium. Lineage (GTDB taxonomy): Bacteria > Bacillota > Clostridia > Oscillospirales > CAG-272 > UBA1248. The sequence goes on along the minus strand of JAEEGW010000093.1, from coordinate 3,075 downwards.
ATAACGTGGCTGATTTTATAAGATATGAAAACTCATTGCCCGAAAGATCAGGCAAAGCGGGATCTTACCACCCCGTGCTCCGTATAGCGGGCGCGTTTGCGGTCTGCGCCGTAATATTCGGCGGTATGTTTGCGGCCCTCAAATATTTTGAATATAAAGCCGGTATGATAAATCCTCCGGAAACGACTTTAGCCGACACGTCGGAAGAAACGGAAACGACGCCTTATGATGATGACGAAAAATGTCCTTTGAATTTTAGCGTCACGAGCGGCGAAACTACGATATATCCCGATCCTTACCGCGCGTTATCCGAAAAAGGCGACGAAAACGCATCGTACGACGAAAATGTTTCGCTTATAAAATATGACAGAAACAGCGGGATATCCATAGATTATAACGGTGCTTTGAATATTGAAAGAGTCAGTTTCAGAGTGTACGTCAACGGTGAAGCGCATTCTGTTGCGTTTGATTTTATGGATAGTTATTTCAGATCAGCCGAGGCGGGAGTTTACCGTTTTGTCGTATCGTTTACGGTAAAAGAAGATCAGAATAAAACTGTATACTGGGAATACCCGTTTGACGTTGAGGTGAAAAAAGAAGGCGAGGCGGAAGATCGTTTTGAATGTGAAAAAGAAAGCATTGATAACTGTCTTGATTATATAATTAAATCAAATTATGAGGATTCGATTCCTGTTTTATATAATCTCAGAGTAGAACGCAGATACCAGATGCTCAGATACTACACGGAAAATCATGATAAAGAACCGGACGTCACCCGTCGCGCGCTCGTCAGTATGATCGTGTTCAATATAGTGAGCTCTGATATGAGAGACCTTTTAGGATATGAGAAAACTTTATCAATGCAGCCGTCCGACGGTGGTATTGACGTCACAGATGAGAATTTTAAAGATCATCCGAACGTTCTTGATCCTTTGATAGAAGAGTATAAAAAGGAGGTCAAAAACGTTGTAAAAGATATGTATGAGGAGGAGGTGTCAAGCGAATATCCGCGTACATACGTACTTTTGTCCGCCGACGGTTTTGACGGGTATAAGTCCGGCGAGCCGGACATAGCGTTCCGCTCGCGCAGAGTTATAAAAGCCGTCTATGAGCTGTATAGAGCTGTGAATTACGGCATAGTACCGGAAGAACTGATCGAATACTGCCTACCCGTTGAAGAATATATGAAGCAAGAGCTGACGGAGAGGACGAAAGACGAATTTTTCCACTATTGTCCGACAGAAGACTTTTACAACTATTTTGAAAAGTATTTAGACAGATCTGTAATAGACGGAAGCATAACGCAAAACGGGTGGTTTACAATAAAGAGCGGCAGAGTATATATGTTTGACGTCGGTATCTTAGGCGTTATAAGTGTGGATCACCGTTCGGCAAAGCTGTCAAAGCAGAGCGGCGATACGTACGTTATCACTGCGGACGTGCATTTTCCTTACGGAATTGCTTTATATACAAGAAATCTGACGTTTGAGGTTAAGGAATATGAGGATGGCATACGCCTTACCGGCGGCTCATTTGCGGATAGGATACTTAAACCGGAATACGCTGCGGTAAACTATTTATCAAACGTACTTAATACCTATCTTCGTATCCGGGAAGGACAGACAGAATTTTCATCGACAACTGTCTGTCAGTATAACAGCTATGATGAAGTGCCGGAAATATACAGAGGTATATTGACTGATGACATGGAATATCCGCTTTACTACGGTGAACACCTGATTAATGACTCGGTCGGTTTTGATTTTGAACACAGCGCGACAGAACAGATACAGGATGCGATACTGCGCAAAACGGACGTGTTTGACGGCGTCGCACTCTATCCTCAGCACGCGACTGTTAAACACACGCCTAAATTCGATTACGAATTTGATATAGAGATATATAAAGATGAATTTGCAGCAGTTTCGTACATTTTAGGCCCTGATATAGCGCTCGGTATGAACGTCATCGAATCAACGTCCGATCACCTGCTCATCTCACTTGACTTTACAAAAGAAGAAAACGGTAAAACAGAGGACGTAAAGTACACGTTTGATATAAAAACAGAACACGTAACGAACGGTTCTTACCAATATACGTATTACGTGCTCACCGGCGGAACGTTTGTTACGGACGTTATAATGGCGGATGCAGAAACAGAGTCGGAGAAATATATAGACGAGATCGTTATAGCAATAGCGTCAGGCGACAATTCCGATCAAAACTGGGATACGCTGCATTCGTTCGGCGACGTGGCTTTCGATCATCTTGTAAAGCGGTATTTCGGCGGAGAAACAAACGCAAAAATCAAATCCGTAATAAGCGTTTTCGTGTCCGAGACGGTAAAAGAGGAGACAACAAAATTCAGCAACAGTTATTTTTCCGGCCTGGAATTTCCGGACAGGACCGCGCTTGGCGACAGCCGGAAATCTTTATACGTCTGGCTTTCGACTTTCAAAATAAAAGCGAAAAATTACGCAAAATACGTACACGAGCAAGAGGCGAAAAGCAAACTGCCTTATACGTGCAGGATGCTTTTGCTGACCGATGAAGACCCGTTCTTATACGACCCGACAGGTGTGGATATCTCAGTGCTGTTAGACAAGGCGATATCGGAAAACTTCAGCTCTCAGAACGCGTCGCATATATATAATTATCTTACGCGCACGCACAGATACACCGCGTTCCAATACTGTGTTGATAATTATTTTACCGAAACGGACGCTATGCGCCGCACCGCTATGAGCTGGATAGCATACGAAATACTGTATCCGGAGATAAGCAGCCTTTTAGGACAGGACAGAGCCGTATCCATATACCGCGGGACGGAAAACTACGACGCCGCAAAAAAGTGGGATATAAAAGCCCATGCGGACACAGTGAGGCCGTTTATCGGAAAGTATACGGAAGAGGTCAAAGGCGCCGTTGAAAATATGCTTGAAAACGAAGTGCGCGACGAATATCCGTTTACGTACGCGCTGCTTTGTGCCGTAGGATTTGACGCGTATAAACCCGGCGAGCCGGATATAGCGTTCCGCTCGCGCAAAGTGATAAAAGCCGCCGCAGAGCTTTACC
>JAEEGW010000092.1 GCA_016280525.1 Clostridiales bacterium | reverse complement strand
TACGCCGGACCGTTCGTCCACAGTCTGCCGTATCTTGCCGACACGGATAAAGCGCCGAACTCCCAGCCGTGTCTGACGGACCCGGCCGTTTACGAAAAAGTGCTGAAAAACGTCAGAAAATATCTTAAAGAAAACCCCAAGGCAAAGATCGTTTCGGTATCGCAGAACGATTCGTATCCGAACGGTCTCGGATGTCAGTGTGAGAACTGCAAAAAGATAGACGAGGAAGAAGGCACGCCAATGGGCTCGCTTCTGACGTTCGTAAACAGGATAGCGAACGACATAAAAGACGAATACCCGGACGTATACGTAGATACGCTCGCGTACAGATATACGAGAAAAGCGCCGAAAAACATAAAACCCGAAGACAACGTGATAATACGACTTTGCTCAATAGAATGCTGTTTCAGTCACCCGCTCGACTCGGACTGCGAGGCGAACAAAGCGTTCACGGAAGATATAGAAGCGTGGTCAAAGATATGCAAGAACCTGTTTGTATGGGATTATACGACGGACTTTATGTATTACGTCAATCCGTTCCCGAATCTCAACGTGCTGTACGATAACGTCAGATATTTTACCTCGCATAACGTCATAGGTCTGTTCGAGCAGGGAAATTATCAGTCTGTTTCCGGCGAATTCGGCGAGCTGCGCGCGTATCTTTTGGCAAAACTGCTCTGGGATCCCGATATGTCTAGGGAAGAGTATTACGGCTATATGGACGATTTCCTGCAGGGCTATTACGGCGACGGCTGGCAATATATTCGCGAATACATAGATAAGATCTGCGAAGGCGCGGCGGGAAACGATATAGGCATATACAGCGATATAAACACGGTCCTCGGCATAAAAGAAATGAAAGTAAAAGAGCGCGTCAGCTATCTTGACGGGCTTGAAGAGTTGTGGGACAAAGCGCTTGAGGCGGTGGACGAAGAGCATTACGCAAACGTTGAAAAATCGTCGCTGCAGATAAAATTCGCGTCTTTGTGCGTAAGATGGACGGCAAGCTCATCCAAAAAGCTGGAGGAGCTGCATAAGCTGATGCTGAAATATAATATCTCTTATTACAGAGAGGGAGCAAAAACACCGGAGGAACTTGATTATTCAAAGAGGCCGGATATATTGTGAGAATAAATGTAGGGCGGGGGCTTGCTCCCGCCGTTTTAAATAACAAAGAATAAAGAAGAAAGAAAAAATAATAAAGAACAAAAACCGGAGTCGGCGAAGCCGACATTCCTTTTAACCCGCGTGAAAATGCGGATTTCATCACGTAGTGATTTCATCGGCAAAGCCGATTTCATCCGTTCGCGCAAGCGGACGGATTTCATTTTTTTGAGGCTCCCCGCCCCCCTTACGGGAACCCCCATTGCTCACTGTGTTCGCAACGGGGAACCTCTATTACCGCCCCAAACCCCACCACCCCCCGAGAATTCTCGGGGCTTTTTTGCATGTGAAAAAGGACGACCGATGGTCGCCCCTACAAGCGGGTCGTCCCTCCCGGGAACCCCCGGAAACCTTGCGGTTTTCGGGGAACCCCGGACCACAGGGTAGTATTATATCTGAATTCAAATCAAATTACGTAAATAAAAAATAACCGAACGACTAACGCCGTCCGGTTATATTTTATCTGAGTGACTGGATTTGAACCAGCGGCCCTACCGGGAACCCCCGTCGCTTATCGCGCCGGGGAACCCCGGACCACAGGGCAGTATTATATCCGGTTCAAATTCAACCACATAAAAACACAGTCGAGCGACAAAAGCCGCCCGACTGTATTTTTTATCTGAGTGACTGGATTTGAACCAGCGGCCTCTACCACCCCAAGGTAGCGCGCTACCATCTGCGCCACACCCAGATTTCGTTTGCGTTTGAGATTATAGCACAAATGTACTTGTTTGTCAAGTCTTTTTTCTTAAATTGTATTTTATTTCGCATACATATTTACTTTTTCCGTTTTATGTGATACAATACACTCGAAAACACGTTTACGGGGGATATTATGGCTTCTTCAAAAGGATATCTTGATTACGTTCTTGAACAGTTATCCGGCCTTGACGGGATAACGTACCGTCAGATGATGGGCGAATACATCATTTACTATCAGGGCAAGATCGCGGGCGGTATATACGACGACAGATTTCTTATTAAAGAAACGCCCGCCGCGAAAAAACTTATGCCAAACGCGCCGTACGAAATACCGTACGAAGGCGCAAAGCCTATGATCTTAGTTGAGGAGATCGACGACAGCGAGTTTCTTTGCGCTCTGCTAAAAGCCGTTTATCCCGAGCTTCCCGAACCTAAAAAGCCTAAGAAAAAATGAGCGGCATTACGGGTTTACTGTTAGCGCTGCCGTTTATCGGCGCGGCCGCTTTGACAGCCGTCATCGTCCTTATAATCGTCTACGTCATACGCGGACGAAAGAAGCCGGACGACGCAGCCGCCAGAGCCGCCGGGCGCGCGGGCGAAAAATACGCGTCCGACGCGATACGCTCCGTTCTGCGCGAGGGCGATCAGCTTTTCACCAACGTTTCCGTTTCATACAAAAACAAGGTGACGGAGCTTGACAACGTGGTGGTAAACAGAAACGGCGTTTTTATAATAGAAGTCAAGTATTACAGCGGCAGGCTTGCAGGCGATGAAGACGATTTTGAATGGTCTAAATATCACACGAGCAGAGGCGGCAACACATACGTGAAAACCGTGAAAAATCCGATAAAACAGGTGTCCCGTCAGGTGTATATTCTGGCAGGATATTTGAAAAGGCACGGCGTCGGCGCGTGGGTCGACGGATACGCCATCATCCTCGGCTCAAAAAGTCCGGTCAAAAGCGGATACGTTTTAAAAGACACGGACGAGCTGGATAAAGCCGTACACACGCCGGGCAAAAAACCGCTTGACCGCGCATCGGTCGAATCGGTCAGCAGGCTTTTAAAATACAATATATCTTAAATATTTCATTGACAAATCGCATTTTTTGCGTATAATAAAAGAAGCGATAATGAAAGGTTTTATTTGATGAAGTATCTTATAGGACTTGATATAGGCACTTCCGCCGTCAAAGGCGCGCTTTTATGTGAGGACGGCAGAGTCGTAAAAGTTACCGACAAAAAGTTTACGTATATAATAGACGGCGGTTTCCGGCTGCTTGACCCGGATCATTTCTGCGAAACCTGCTTTGACGTTATCGCGGAGCTTTCCTCGTCTGCCGACGGGAAAACAGCCGCTTTATGCTCGTGCCACGCTTCGGGAAATCCGCTGTTTCTTGACGGAAACGGCGCGCCTCTGACGCGCATAATAGGCTGGCAGAGCGTTATTTCGTGGGACGATATAAACGCGGTCTACACGAAAGAAGAGCAGGACAACTTTTACCGCACGGTCGGCTGGGGTTTCTTCAACGGCATGCCGGCGGCCGACCTGGCGTACGTAAAAGTCCACCGCCCGGACGTACTTGAAAAAACGAAATACCTCTGCATGAGCGCGGAATATCTCAACCATAAAATTACGGGCAAATGGGGCATATCTCATTCAATGGGAACGCCGTCGTATCTTATGGATCAGGAAAAGGGCGTTTACAATACCGCAGTTCTTGAAAAATTCGGGCTGTCGGAAGATATGCTTCCGCCGATATACGAAAAAGGTACGGTTTTGGGCACGGTTTTGCCCGGTATGGCTGACAGGCTCGGTCTGAGTACGGACACCGCAGTTGTGCTCGGCAGCTTCGATCATCCGTCGGGCGCGCTCGGCGCGGGCGTTTTGCGGCCCGGGCAGCTGCTTTTATCCTGCGGTACGTCGTGGGTCGAGCTTTTCCCCGATGAATCGCGCGAGCACGCGCTGTCCACCGGCGGTCTCGTTGACAGATTCGCGCTTAACGGTCCTAAGTGGTGCGTTATGAGCTCGCTTGAATCGATATCCGATAAAATTGACGAGCGGCGGAATCACTTTTTCGGCTCGGTTCCGCATAAATATTTTGACGGACTTGCCGGCGAGGCAAAGCCGGGCAGCAACGGTCTGATCATAGACTTTACCGACGGCGATTACAAACGCGCGGAGGGCTATGACAAGCGCGATATTGCCCGCGCGATACTGGAAGGCGCGGCAAAACTGCTTCAAAACAACTTAAAAGACCTTGAAAAATGCGGGCTTTATGCGGAAAGCATAACGGCGATAGGCGGAATTACGAATTCAAAGATCGCGACTGAAATAATATCAAACGCGCTTCAGCGTGAGATCAAGGTCGTAAACGGTCAGTCCGCGGGAGCGGTCGGCTCGTGTCTGCTCGGCGGTATCGGTATAGGACTGTATAAAAACGAAGTTGAGGCGTTTTCGATAATGTCTTCTCATTTAAAGGTGTAAAAATGAAAAAAGAAACAACAGAGATGGCAAAAAAAGCGTATATAACGGAGTACGAATGCATACGCGAGGCGGCGGAGTATTTTGACGCGGAAGAGTACGGCAAAGCGGTTGAACTGCTTAAAAACGCCCCGAGGATAGGCGCGTCCGGCTGCGGTCACTCCGGCATCATGTGTCAGCATTTCGCGCATCTTATGTGCTGTATAGAACAGCCGGCAAAGTTCATATCCCCGGCGGAAGCGGTGCACGGCGGCACGGGATTTTTGCAGGCGGGCGACGTTATGCTTTTCGCCTCGCGCGGCGGCAAGACCGCGGAGCTGTTGCCTATAATGGACATCTGCAAAAAGAAAGGCGTAAAAATAATAACCGTTACGGAAAACACAGATTCGCCGCTTGCAGCCGGCGCTGACGTGGTGCTCAAACAGCACGTAAACCGCGAGACGGACAGATACAACTGCCAGGGCACGACGTCAACCACGTCGCTTGCCGTCATTTTCCACGTTTTACAGACGATGTTAATAGAAGAAACGGGATTTAAAAACGAACAGTTTGCCGTTATCCACCCCGGCGGCGCCGTGGGCGAGCGGCTTAACAAATAAACAATAAAGGAGTTTGAAAATGGAATTCAAGGTTTATCAAAAAGAATTGGAGCTTCAGTCAAGGGGCTGGATACCGACGTTTCACGACGTATCAAAGGAAGTTATTGAAATAGTCGCCGCGTCCGGCGTAAAGAACGGAACTGTCACTATCGCGTCGCATCATACGACGTGCTCCGTTATGATACAGGAGTGCAGTCACGATATAGACAGCTTTGATATCGAATATTTACAGCACGATCTGCTTGATATCATGAGAAAAATGATACCGGACTTTGCCGAGGAGCATCAGTACCGCCACCCCGGTCCCATACATCTGCAGTTCGGACGCCACGTGGACGAGCCGGGCGACTTCACGAGTATGAACACGGACGGACATCTGCGCTCCGTATTCTTCGGCAGAAGCGAATGTATGACGATAAAGGACGGCGTGCTTGACGGCGGCGAATTCGCGCACATCTATTTCGTAGACTGGGATCACGTCCGCGCCAGAAGAAGACAGCTTAACATCACCGTCATGGGCACTACCGAGGACGTTGAGGACAGAAAGTGGAATGACGGAAAAGTCATAAACACCCTGCGCAAATACACGGACGAGGAAAAGGCGGACGACGTCCACTATACGCTCCAACAGAAAAGATAATAACGCCCGAAGGGCAATTCACGCGCCGTAAGGCGCAATTCACGGCGAAGCCAATTCACGCCGAAGGCAATTTAAAAAAACGGTGCTTCCACGCACCGTTTTTTATATTCAACAATTTAGATAAACCGTATGGCGTCAACTTAACGCCCTTACCGCGTCAAGCCCTTTGACGTAGTTTTTCATATATTCTTTATATCCGGCAGCGCCTTCTTTGTCCGGGTAAAGCGTCACGGCTTTTTCGCCTGCAAACACCTTTTTATCAAGCCATAAGGCAAGCGGCAGACCGCCGTTGTCTGTCATATACGCGGCAATCAGCGCCATTCCGTACGCGCCGCCCTCACCGGCGGTGGACATTACGGAAACCGGTGTGTCAAGCGCGTCAGCAAGTATTTTTTGCGCCACGCCCGGTATCTTGAAAAGTCCGCCGTGGGCGAGTATGCACTCCGGTTTTATCCCCTCGTTTTGCCGCAGTATATCCATGCCGTAGACGACGGGCGCGAAAATGCCGCAGATCTGCGCTTTTATAAGATTTGCAAGGTCCGGCTCACCCGCGGCGCTTCTGTAGATCATCGGGTAAGCGCCGTCTATATGCACAATCGGCTCGGATGAGATACAGTTGTACGCCGTCATTCCGCCGCAGTCAGCCGCCGCGTTTTTCGTATTGTTGTATAACAGAGTATAAAGCTGAGTTTTGTCAAGCGTGACGCCGCATAAGACGGCAAATTCGTCAAACAAAGACACCCATTTGTCTATCTCCGAGCAGCCGTTCGT
>JAEEGW010000091.1 GCA_016280525.1 Clostridiales bacterium | reverse complement strand
GGAGATATTCACTCGTTATCTTTTGGTTTTTCTGTTCGGCGGGCTTTTATGCGTTCCGGCGCAGATACTGATCTGTAAAACGCGTCTTACGCCCGCAAGGATACTGACGGCGTACGTCGTATCCGGCGTGCTTCTCGGCGGACTCGGCTTGTATGAGCCGCTTGTAAAGCTGTTTTCATCAGGCGCAAGAGTCCCGCTTACCGGCTTCGGCGCCGCGCTTGCCGCGGGAGTAAAGGAAGCCGTGGATGAAAAAGGACTGCTCGGCGCGCTGACCGGCGGGCTTACCGCTATGTCCGCGGGACTTACCGCGGCGATGATGCTTTCGCTCGTATGCGCTCTCATTTTCAGAAGCAAAAGGATAGAATAATACGGAAAATATGGATGATTTTGCTTAAATTATTCGTATTTGTGCTTAATTTGTTTAAATAATACTGTTGAAATCCGCTAAAAGAGGTGAGATAATTAAAGAAAAAATTCTTAGGAGAAGACAATGAAAAAATTTATATCTTTACTGATCTGCGCCTTTATCATAATAGCCGCGGCTGTTCCCGTGATCGCGTCCGCCGCGGTTGACGAGCCCGTCGCAGGCGACATAAACGGGGACAACGAAGCTAACAACAAGGACGTCGTTACGCTTTTCAGATACGTTTCCGCCAGCAATAAAGTCGAAGATGAGTCGATTTATGATTTCAACGGCGATACGGAAGTCAACAACAAAGACGTCGTTGCGCTTTTCAGATACCTGAGCAGCGCGGCAGAGACCGGCGAAACGGGCGAGACCGAACCGGATGAAAGCGAGACCGAGCCGGACGAAAGCGAAACAGAGCCGGATGAGACCGAGGAAGAGATAGTCGTCCCCGACAAGACTCTTACCTACGTTCCCGCGGACGTTTACGCGGACGCGGCAACGGCGCAGAGATGGGGATTCAAGACCGCTACGAACAACCTGTTATCAAAGTGGTTTGCGGATAAGGTCGAATTAGACCCCGAAACGTGGGATCCGATAGCTCCCGCGGGATTCGCGTCGGTTTCCGAATTCGTCGTCCGCAGAGCGCAGGGACAGTATATCGAAGAGATAACCGTTCTCAAAGTCAAGGAAGGCGGATCGGTCGAAGACGTCGTAGCCATGGCGGAATACCGTCTCAACAAAGAGAGGGAAAACATGGACTACAGACTTTACGACGACGAGGATCACAGAAACGAAAAAATGCTCGACACGGGCGTCGTTGCGGTAGTAGGCAACTTTGTGGTCTATATAGTGACGGAAGATACGGAAACGAGCCTTTTAAGAGCCAAGGCATACGTCCGTGACGTTCCCAATTGCTATGCCGCGGAGCTTTACATGAGCATAGCCGTTGAAGAATACGTAGGATGATATAAAAAACAAATAATTAAAAAAACCGCCGTACGGCGGTTTTTTTGTCAGTGTTAAGACAAACTCCCTCAGTCATCCGGGAATACACCGGATGACAGCTCCCTCGGAGAGGGAGCCTTGATTTGCCTCCCTCTTTGAGGGAGGTGTCAACAATAGGGGTTCCCCGACACGAACTCGAGAGTGTTGGGGGTTCACGTAAGTTGACGGAAGGAGTTTATTTAAATATTCTGTCATCGTGCGTTTATTACGTCTTTTACCTTCATAAGTCTCGTTATGTTCTGGCGCTCGTTGTCCTCTAACTTCATCGTTATGAACTTTATGTTGCGCTCCATTTCCGGTATCATAACGTGCTCAAGCGCGTTGACGCGGCGGCGCGTTTTTTCTATTTCCGTCGCCAGCATATCGCAGGTCTTTTCACACTCGGCAAGCTGCAGCAGGAGCGGGAACAGCTTTGTCATCGTAAGCGTTGCCGTATCAAGCTCGTATGACGTGTCCGCAAAACCGTACGGCAAAGAAGCGGCAAGACTGCCGTCGGAGCGCAGCGTCGGCACCTGTACGCTCATTATGTTGTTTGAGCCGCCCACTACGCCTATCTCGCCCGCGGGCAGAAGCAGAGCTTCACCGAGCTCTTTTTCTCCCATAGCGGACGACGCGGCGCGGAACTGCAGCGCCGCCTCCGCAAGACCGGCTTCAACTTTGCTGCGCAGTTCACGGTTGCGCCTGATCTGCTCCATAAACTGCTTTGTCATCCCGTTTTGCTTATCCTTTAAGAGCTTGTGGCCGCGCGACGCCGTTTTAAGACGCTTTTTTAAGCGCGTCAGCTCCATTCTGGTAGGATTTATCTGTTTTGCCATAGCCTGTATCCTTACTGCTTTGCGGGAAGGTATTTATCTATATACTCTTCCTTTATTCTCTTTAACTCCGTCCTCGGAAGCATGGAGAGCAGCTCCCAGCCGACCGTCAGCGTTTCTTCTATAGATCTGTCGGTCTGGTAACCCTGGGAGACGTATTTTCTCTCAAACTCCTCCGCGAATTTTGCGTATATCCTGTCAACTTCGGACAAAGCGGACTCACCTAAGATCGTTGAAAGCTCGCGCGCGTCCTTGCCTCTTGCGTACGCTGCGAAAAGCTGGTTCATCGTGCCGCCGTGGTCTTCTCTCGTTCTTCCTGTGCCTATACCTTTGTTTTTAAGACGCGAAAGCGACGGCAGAACGTCGATAGGCGGCTGGATACCTTTTCTGTAAAGCTCGCGCGAAAGGATTATCTGGCCCTCGGTAATATATCCGGTAAGGTCCGGTATCGGGTGGGTCTTGTCGTCTTCCGGCATGGTGAGTATCGGTATCTGCGTTATGGAACCGGGCTTGTTTTTTATTTTTCCAGCCCTCTCGTACATAGTGGCTAAGTCCGTATATAAATATCCGGGATAGCCGCGTCTGCCGGGAACTTCTTTTCTTGCGGCGGAGATCTCACGCAGTGATTCCGCGTAGTTTGTAATATCGCTCATAATGACAAGCACGTGCATACCGAGCTCGTAGGCTAAGTATTCCGCGCACGTTATAGCCATACGCGGCGTGGAGATACGCTCTACCGCCGGGTCGTTTGCCAGGTTTATGAACATTACCGAGCGGTCAATGGCGCCGGTCCTTCTGAAATCCTGTATAAAGAACTCGGATTCTTCAAAGGTGATACCGATAGCGGCGAAAACGACGGCGAATTTGTCGTTGGTACCGCGCACCTTCGCCTGACGCGCGATCTGCGCGGCAAGCTCCGCGTGAGGCAGACCGGAGCCGGAGAACACCGGCAGCTTCTGACCTCTTACGAGGGTGTTAAGTCCGTCTATCGCGGAAACGCCCGTCTGTATGAACTCGGACGGAAAGTCTCTTGCCGCCGGATTCATGGGCAGGCCGTTTATATCCATGTATTTTTCGGCGATTATTTTGTCGCCGCCGTCTATCGGGTTGCCCATGCCGTCAAATACTCTGCCGAGCATATCGGCGGATACCCCGAGCTGTACGCCGTGACCGAGCAGTTTTGCGCGCGCGTCCGATATTTTAAGTCCCTCGGACGGTTCAAACAGCTGAACGAGAGCCTTGTCGCGGTTGACCTCAAGCACTTTGCCGTATCTTACGTCGCCG
>JAEEGW010000090.1 GCA_016280525.1 Clostridiales bacterium | reverse complement strand
CTGTCAACGCAGTTGACTGAGGGAGTTTCAAATTATTAAAAAAATTATGAATTATTAAATCGTCTTAATAAAACTTGACTTTCTTTGACGTATGAGTTATAATGTAAAAAACGGGAGAAGCGTGATATGAACTTACTTGAATTCAAAAAAGCGCAGGCGGAAGACGCGGAGGCAATATTCCGGCTGTGCAAAGAGAATATAGATAAGTACGAGGATATAGATTCCATCCCGTACGACGAGGTGATAGCCTGGGTGCGGCGGAAGATAAATAAATCCATATCCGAATACACGCGCATATATAAAGACGGCGTGTTGTGCGGATACTACCGTTTTCATTCGGATAACTGCGAATACGAGCTTGACGATTTTTATTTGTTTGAGGAATACAGAAGGCAGGGCATTGGCTCCGCGGTGCTTGAAAAGTGTCTGTTTGAAGCGGATAAAACCGTGTATCTGTACGTATTCAAGCGAAACGAAGGCGCGGTAAGGCTTTATAAAAGATTCGGATTTGAAGTAAGGGAAAATTTAGGAACAAGATATATAATGGAGAAAAAATTATGAAATGTATTGACGTTTACGAAAGATATTTTGAAGGATACGGCGTATATAACGGTGTAGAAAGACACGGCGTTGCCGTAAAGCTGACGGGGGAATCCGACAACGGAATGATAAATTACCGCATATCCGTCAATTTCTTCCCGCATAACGACGAGGAGGATTTTGCCGTATCGTACGACGCTTATTTTGACACCGAGATATATAACGGCAAAGGGCGGCGCTCAAAGAAAAAAGAATCCGCTTATCTTGACGTATTAAAGTCAAAAGCGGATGAACTGGCCGAAGCAAACGGCGGGGAAATATTCTGGGACAAACCTCTGACTGATGAAAGAAGAGGATAAAAAAGAAAAGCGGGCTGTCTGTCTGACAGCCCGCAATTTTTTATTTTTCTATGTATTTTTTCATCACTTCCGTTACGCTTTCGACCGCTATGGAAGCCGTCATGACTATGTCAAGCCCTTCGCGCTGGGCGACGAGCCTTGCGCACTCGTCCAGGAAAACGTCAAATTCATCCGTGTTGTTTTTGCATATCTTCAAAGCAGAGTCTATAAAGAGGTGGGTTATATCATGGTCGCTCGCAAGTATGCCGGCAACAAAACCGTACAGAGCCTGACCGTCTTCTATATAATACTCGCTGGTATCTATAAGTCTTACCTGATATTTTACGTCATATCTTAATTTATTTCCTTTTTCAAGACATACGACGCTGCCGTTTGAAGAAGCGAGCGCTTTGTCGGTAAGATCGATCAGATGCTTTGTTTTGCCTGTGCCTTTGACACCTACGATAAGTGATAACATATTGTAAACCTCCGTTTTGTTACTATTATCATTATACAGTATATTTTTGAAAAATGCAAGTGATTTTAATGATTTTTATCTGGAATTTACCTAAAATTCATCAGCCGTTTATACGTTTTTTCAGCTCTATACCCATTTCCTCAAAACCGGGTTTTCCGAGCAGAGCGTACATGTTCTTTTTGTACGCTTCAACGCCGGGCTGATCGAACGGATTTACGCCGAGCATATAGCCGGACACGCCGCATGCGTATTCAAAGAAATATACCGCGTAGCCGAAGTTATACGCGTCTTTCTTGTCAAATTCAAGTATAATATTCGGCACGCCGCCGTCGTTGTGCGCGAGGATCGTTGCCGCTTCCGCGTTCGCGTTTACTTCATACAGCGTTTTGCCGTATAAGAAGTTCAGACCGTCCGCGTTATCCTCGTCATACGGGATCTTAACGTCAACGTTAGGCTCGTTGAATCTGATAACGGTTTCAAATATGTTTCTTAAACCCTGCTGGATATACTGGCCGAGTGAATGAAGGTCTGTTGAGAATATTACTGATGCGGGGAATATGCCCTTGTTGTCCTTGCCTTCGCTTTCGCCGTACAGCTGTTTCCACCATTCGTTCATCATGGCGTAGCCGGCGTCGTAACAGGCCATTATTTCGGTAGTCTTTCCGTCTCTGTAAAGCAGATTTCTGTAAGAGGCGTATTTCATAGCGTCGTTATCTTCAAACGGCGCTTTTCTGAATTTCTCTGCAGCGTCAAACGCGCCTTTGAGCATAGCGTCGGAATCTATACCTGCGACGCATATCGGCAAAAGTCCTACGGCGGTAAGAACGGAATATCTGCCGCCTATATCGTCCGGCACGACGAAGGTCTCACATCCTTCCGCGTCCGCCAACTTTTTAAGAGCGCCGCGGGCTTTGTCCGTGGTTACGAAAGTGCGCTCGTTCGCTTCTTTCTTGCCGTATTTCTTTATAAGAAGCTCACGGAAGATACGGAAAGCGATTGCCGGCTCCGTTGTCGTTCCGGATTTGCTTATAACGTTTAAGCAGATATCCTTGCCTTCGCAGATCTGTAAAAGCTCTGCCATAGCCGAAGGGCTTATGCTGTTGCCGGCAAAGTATATGTCCGGCGTGTCTTTTTTAAGCGTGTTGTAAAGCGGGCTCGTGCAGAATTCTATAGCGGCGCGCGCACCGAGATATGAGCCGCCGATGCCTATAACGATAAATACGTCGCAGCTCTTTTTTATCTTTTCAGCCGCCGCCTTTATTCTTTTGTATTCTTCCTTGTCGTAGTCGTAGGGAAGACGTACCCAGCCGGTGAAGGACGAGCCGGCTCCGGTGCCTTCTTCAAGCGTTTTTCTCGCCTCTTCGGCTTCAGCTTCGATTTGTTTTAATTCCGAGTCAGATACAAAATTTTTGCAGTATTCGTTTTTTAATTTTACAGCCATTTTCTTATCCTCTGCGTTTTTTTCTTTATTATATAACGAGTAAGAATGATTTACAAGTCACATTTTTTAAATTTTATCTTATCATTAAAAATTTAGACAGTAATTTTATGAACATTTCGCCGAATTTGATTTCAGGCGCGTCCTCATCAGCTTTTATATCCGTCTGGCCTATAGGTTTTCCGCCGGAAAAGAATTCTATTTTGCCTATCACGTCGCCTTTTTTTACCGGCGCGGAGACGCTTTCCGGAAGCTCCGTTTCATACGTTACGGATTTTATATCCGCCTGCGGCAGAAGAGCAGAGAAATCGCCGTGGCTGATCTTCAGCTCTTTATTTACGCCGCCCGTGAGGCGCACGGGCGACAATTCAGCGCTTTTTACGCTGTAAAGCCCGTAATTTGCAAATCCGTAGTCAAGCAGCTTTGCAGCCGCCGCGTTTCGTATATCGCGCGTAGGCGAGCCCATTATAACGGCTATGAGCTGCATGTCGCCGCGTTTCGCAGCGGCGGAAATACAGAAGCCCGCCTTTGCCGTCATGCCCGTTTTTAGCCCGTTTGCGCCTTTATAAAAGCGGATGAGCCTGTTTGTATTGGTCAGTCCGAAAGCGCCGTTTCGTATGGTGTCCATCCAAATCGTGGTAT
>JAEEGW010000089.1 GCA_016280525.1 Clostridiales bacterium | reverse complement strand
TAGGACTCAAACGGATGAAATTTCGAGATATTTTCGGCGCGGAGGAAGCAGGAATACGCCGGTATTCCAATGACGACAAACCGAAAAGAGCCGAAATAGCGCCGTTTGAGCGGGTTCGGATAACTCTTGTTACCCTAAGGAAAGGATGCAAAATGATCAAAATAGAACACCTGACAAAATACTACGGGAAAAATCCCGCGGTAAACGATATTTCGTTCTCTGTCGGAGAGGGAGAAGTGGTCGGATTTTTAGGCCCGAACGGCGCCGGCAAGTCCACCACTATGAACATGCTTACGGGCTATTTATCCTCCACCTCCGGAAAATGCGAGATAAACGGGATAGACATACTTGAAAATCCGTCCGAGGCAAAGCGCCTGATCGGATTTCTGCCGGAACAGCCGCCGCTTTACTACGATATGACGACGAGAGAATATCTTGAGTTCATATACGACTTAAAGCGCTGCACACTGAACAAACGCGAGCATATTGACGAGATAATAAGCATAATGGGCCTGGGCGAAATGGAAAAGCGGCTCATAGGCCAGCTTTCAAAAGGCTTCAAGCAGCGCGTGGGCATAGCCGGGGCGATAGTATCAAATCCGAAGATACTGATATTCGACGAGCCGACGATAGGTCTTGATCCGCGGCAGATAATCGAGATACGCGAGCTTATACGGACGTTATCAAAAGACCACACGATAATCCTATCCACGCACATACTCCCAGAGGTCCAGGCGGTATGCGACAGGATAATCATAATAGACCGCGGCAAGCTCATAGCGGACGAGAAGACGGACAACATAAACTCGCTGGCGGACGAAAACCGCCGCTTTACGGTACAGATCTTGGCGCCCAAGGGCGAAGCGCTCGCGTTTTTACGAAAGGCGGAGGGCGCGGCAAAGGTCGAATATCTGTCTTCCGGCAAGGACGGCTCCTCGCTGTTTATGATACAGTGCAAAAAGGGCACGGACATGCGGCGCACGCTGTTCTACGCGCTTGCCGAAAAGCGCTGGCCGATACTGGAGATGAGCTCCGTCGGCGCTTCGCTTGAAGATATCTTCATAGCGCTGACAAAGTAAGGAGGGAAAAAAGATGCTTGCAATATATAAGCGTGAGATGAGGGCGTATTTCACCACCTTCATCGGGTACGTTTTCATAGCCACGTTCCTTCTCGTTTCGAGCATAATATTCGTTTTGACGACTCTCTCAATGGGCGAGAGCGCGGACGTGACCACTTACTATACGTTCATCATGCTCGCGTTCGCGATACTTATACCGCTTCTTACGATGAAGCTTTTCGCGGACGAAAAGCGACTGAGAACGGAGATACTGCTTCTGACGAGCCCCGTGACGCTGCTCGGCATAGTTATGGCAAAATTCCTTGCCGCGCTTACCGTTTTTATAGCGACTTTCGCTATATCCTGCGTGAACCTTATACCGCTTTATATGTACGGTTCCCAGAACACGGCGGTCATCTTGGGCAACATCATATCCGTGCTTTTAGTCGGCTGCGCGTTCATATCCGTGGGCGTGTTCATGTCGTGCTTAACGGAAAACCAGCTCGTCGCCGCGGTGACGACTATTGCCGCCATAGCCTTGTTCCTCGTCATAGGAATGTATTCATCTGGCATAGGCTTTGCTCCGCTCCGCGTCGTGCTTGACTTCTTATCCGTATTCAACCGCTTCACGTATTTCACATACGGCGTTGTAGACTGGTCGGCGCTGTTGTATTACGCCTCTATCTCGTTCGTGTTCCTTTTCCTTACGGTAAGGGTATATGAGCGCAGACGCTGGGCCTGATCCGGAAAGGAGGCAGTAAAATGAGCAGCAACAAAATCAACAACACGGAAAACGCGGCGAAAAAGGTTTTACTTAAACGCCGCCTCAAATACGGCGGTCTGTCCGTCGCTTTGTCCGCGGTGGTCATAGCCGTGGTCATAATAGCAAACGTGATATTCACGGCGCTTATAAGAAACAACAACCTGTACGTTGACTTAACGAATTCCGGACTTTTCACCCTCTCCGACGAGGCAAAAGGCTATTTGAAGCAGGTCAAAGCGCCCATAACAATAAAATTCGCCGTCCCTCTCGACACCATAAAATCAAGCTCGCAGCTGTTTATGGTATATCTGACCGCCACGCAGTTCAGCCGTGCGTCGACAGAAGAGGACAAAAATGACGAGATACCGGATATAACCGTTGAATATTTTGACTCGTACAAATATCCGGCGCAGTTTGAAAAATACAAACAGCTCACCTCAAGCGCGGAATGGCAGTCCACGAACGTCATAATCGAGAGCACGTACGAGGAAGCAAACGGCGAGCAGGCGGCTTTGCCGGTGGTATATTCCATAAACTCGTTCTTCACGACGTCCGACAGCAAGACGGTAGGCTTCAACGGCGAGAGAAGATTTTTGCTCGCGTTTCTGCAGCTTGCCGGAGTTGAGCAGCCCGTCGTCGTATTCACAACGGGTCACGGCGAACCGATAGGAGCGACGCCCGACGACACGAACAACCAGTACAAAGACTTTATAAATATGTTTGAAGAGCTCGGCTTCAAGGTCAAATATTCGGATCTCGCGCACGAGGATCTTGACAGCGACTGCCGTCTTATAGTCATACTCGACCCGCAGCGCGATTTCATAGGCAAGGACCTCGCCTCGCTTGAAGATACCTCGGAGCTTGACAAAGTGGCGGATTTCGTTTCGCGCCACGGCTCCATAATGGTATTTTTGGGCCCGACGGGCTACGAATATACGAACCTGAGCCACTATCTTGAAGAATGGGGCGTAAAGATACACACGACGTACACGATAGAGGACAGCGTCAACACGCTCTCGTCCGACGACAGGAGCTTTTCCGTAGTCTACACGACCGAGGGTCTTGGTGCGTCCGTACAGCAGAATTACAGAAATCTGCGTACTAAATTCCGCTACGCCGCGCCGGTGCAGATACTTTTCTCCGAGAAGAGCGAAACGTCTGCCATGAGGATAACGAGCTCGTTCCGCACGTCTTCCTCCGCAAAAGCGTACGCCTCTGATACTGACGTTCTCGTTCCGTCCGACATAGGCAAGGCGGAAGGCTTCGATCTGTTCGTCGTATCAACTAAGGTCAATTACGAAAACAACGAGGATTATACGTCATACGTGCTGAGCTGCGGCTGCCCGGAAATGCTCAAATACTGCAATTCCCAGGCTTACGCGAACAGAGGTATATTAAACGTTCTGCTCACCCGCATACCGCTGTTAAAAATACCGGTAGACATAGATTACAAGCGGCTTGAGGATTACGGCCTTACCTCCGTAACGAGCAACGCGGTAAGAGGCTGGACGATAGTTCTTGCCGTGGTGATGCCGGTCGTAACGCTCGGCATCGGCACGTTCGTGGTAGTCAGAAGAAAGAGACACTGATATGACAGATAACGATAAGTTGAACGATATAAAAGACGAGGAACTGCAGCAGGTCTCGCAGGACGAGCAGATAAACGAGACGGATTCCGAGCTTCACCGCATACTCTACGGCGGCGAATACTCCGAATACGGCGAGGATCTGGGCTCCGAGGAGGAGGAAGAGCAGCCTAAAATGAAGCTGCGCACCTTCGCCTCAAAAAACGAGACCGCGGATAATAAAAAGATAAAGACGGAAAGCAAGAAAAAGCTGACGCTCATTATCGTAATATCCGCGGTGATCGTCGCGGCGGTCGCGCTTGTGCTCGTCTTCGCACCCGGCTGGTTCAGGACCGAGGTCGAGACGCCGCCTACGCTGTACGACGGAGAAGTCTTATCCGGCAGCAAGCGCGTTATGATGTTCGAGCAGATCCCGCGCGAGCGCATACAGACGATAGAGGTGCACAACAAGTACGGCGACTATACCGCGTACTACAACGCGGAGACGGAGAGCTTCTGTTTCTTAGGACTTGAAGGCACGCCGTATAACGAGGAGCTTTTCTCACAGCTCGTCGTCGCGTCCGGTTTCCCGCTCATTTCCGACAGGTTTTTACCGACGGAGGACCGCGCGCCGCTTGAAGACTACGGCCTGGGCGAAAACGACGAGAAATCGTATTATATAATCACGACGAGACCGACGGCCGACGCTCCGTCCGCGTCTTACAAGGTCTATATAGGCAAGCCGTCTCTTACGGAAAACTACTATTACTGCATGGTAGAGGGAAGAGATATAGTCTATATACTTGAGCAGTCCATAAAAACCACGCTTTTGTCCGACGTAAAATCGCTTTTAACGCCTATACTTACGTACCCGATAGAAGACAACTCATATCTGACGAACATATCGGATATAGTAATCTTAAAGAACGGCGAGCTTTTTGCAAAGATACGGTATCAGAATACCGAGGCAAACGTTCTCGGCGTTGAGATGTACGGCGTTACCGTGCCGTATATAGTCACCGCCCCCGTTGAATACGACGCGTCCACTCAGATGATGACGGCGCTGCTCGGTCAGATAGTGAATATGACGGGCACGGAGCTTTTAGAATACAACATTTACGACACGGTGCTTTTGACGGACGACGACGGAAATCCTTTGCTTGACGAGCACGGCGAGCAGGACCACGATTACGTGATGAAACCGGAAATAGCCGAAAAATACGGCTTTGTCACACCGGCGCACGACATTTACTACTGCTACGTAACAGCCGACGGCACGCCGCTTGACAATATGGTGTCCGTTTCCGCGCTTCAGCACGGAGAGGACGGGTCTGAGTTCTACTACGTTGCGTCAATGCTGTTCAACACGATAGCGAAGATCGACGCAAGCTCGCTTTCGTTCCTTGAATGGCCGCTTATGGAATACCTTGACAAGCCGGTCTTCAGCGTAAATATAGACAAGGTCAGCCGCATTAAGATAACCGCGGCGGACAAAAACTACGATTTTGAGCTTACCGGCACGGGCGACGGTCTCGTCGCGGTGGAATCTGCAAACGGACGCACCGTTTTCAAAGGCGACGACAAAGACGTGGGAGTAAACCACGGCATACGCAATTTCAGAAAGTTCTATCAGACGATACTAAGCATCAACCGCGAGGATTTCACGGAAGAGCCGCACGAGAGCGAGAGGGCGCTTTTGCTTCAGCTTGACGTGACGTTCAGGGACGGGTCCGTGCGGACGTACAAGTTCTATTCGTACTCCGAGCGCCGCTGCTTCATGACCGTCAACGACAAGGGCGAATTCTACGTTCTGCGCTCCATGATACGCAAGCTCGTATCCGACGCGGATAAGCTGCTTTCGTATCAGACCGTAAACCCGAACGCGGACAACTGATCCGGCACGGAAAGGATAAAAAAATGAAAAAAATAACAAGAATACTCTGCGGTATTCTGGCCGTCTGCGCGGCGGCGGCAGCCTTATCCGGCTGCGCGAAGCCGAAAAAACCGGCAGCCGATACAGCGGAGCCCGGGACCGTTAAGGATTACGACGTGGGCGACGCTCTTCCCGTGCTTGTTTCCGGCGATCTGCTTGACTTGAACGGCGACGGCAGTGTGAACAACAAAGACGTTGTCATAATTTTCCGCAAGCTCTCCGGCAAAGATCCCTCGTCGGACGGCAGGTACGATCTCAATCAGGACGGGGCGGTGAACAACAAAGACATCGCGTCGCTGTTCCGCCACCTTACAACTCTGCATTGACGGCACCCGGCTTTTGCTCTTGACAACAAATAAAAAAGGTGCTATAATATAAAAAAATAATTGCGGCAAACGCAACAAGAAAGGATAAACAACATGAAACACATCGCAAAGATCTTAGCTGCGGTAATGGTACTGAGCCTCATCGTTGCAGTATTCACCATCTCTCCCGCGGCTCTCGACTCAGGCGACTGGGAAGTCGTTCACCATTCCACGGGCAACCCCGCGAACGCTGTCGTAGAAACGACGCCTGAAGGAAACATCAGACTTTCTCACGAAGGCCATTATCCGTCCTCCAACGCCGGTCTGCTTTACACCAAACCGCTGAGTCTGACGGACGGCATCACCTTGAACGTTACCGTTGAAACGGACGCTACCGGCTCGGGCGACGCCTGGTTCGGTATATTCCTGATGAACAGACCCGTATACTTTGACGTAAACAACACCGATCCCGACAAGGGCGTCGGTATAGTCCTTCTCTGCCGTCCGGGCGACCAGTTCCAGTGGTTCACGGTAAGCGACGGCGGCTTCGGCCAGGCTGTAACTACCTCCGGCGCCGAATACAGCGATACCAAAGAGTACTACGGTGAAAACGTTGAGATCGAATTCAAGGTCCAGATCGTTGACGGCGAGCTTCTCGCTTTCGTTGACGGAACGTCAGACGGCTACGACTTCTCGGATCTGCTCAAATTCTTTGACAACAACGAAGCTTATATAGGCTTCTCGATGTCTCAGACAGAGCTTGAATATCAGAGCTTCGTCATCACCGGCTTGAACGGCCAGAAACCCGCTTCCGAAGGCGAAGCAATAACCGCCGCCGATACCGCAAAAGAGACCTCCGCGGAAACCGAAACGATAGACTTTGACAACGTAAGCAACTTCACCTTAATAGACTTCACGAAGCCCGAATCCATAAACGGCATCACGAGCAACGACTGCAAAGTCTCCTACGACGAAGTAGAGCAGGCTCTCAAAGTTGAAGTCACCGGCGCAGACCCGTTCTTCAACATCCCGATGAAGAAGAAAATGTACTTTGACGGCGATAAATTCTGCATCATTAAGATGGAATACAAGACCGATTACGAAGGCACCAGCGAATTCTTCTATACTACAAAAGAAGTTCCGAACATGGCATACTGCAACCTCCAGTACGATCTTGAAGCGACCGAAGGTGAGTACAAGATGCTTGACTACGATATGCAGGAATCCTCCAACTGGACCGGCGAGATAAGAAACTTCCGTGTTGACCCGGCCGCGGCAGGTGAGGAAGGCCAGGTATTCTACTACAAGAGCATAGGCTTTGAAGAGTGGGTAGAGCCCGAAACGCAGGCTCCCGAGACCAAGGAAGAAACGACCGCCGAGCCCGAGACCGAGCCCGCGACCGAGACGGAAGCCGCAACGGACGCCGCAACCGACGCGGAAACGAAGGGTACGAGCGATCCCGGCAAGACCACCGATAAGACCGGCATCCCGTTCTGGGTATGGATAATAGTCGGCGTTGTAGGCGTTGCCGCAGTTGTCGCTGTTATCGTTATAGTTTCAAAGAAGAAGAAATAATATAAAAATATGACCTGCCGGGGATCTGTTCCCGGCAGGACCGCTTTGAAAGGAGAATTATTATGGCAGAAGGCAACGAGATAGTAGAAGCCGCCGATAAAACGGTGGAAGGTTCGTCCTGGGACTGGGGCGTTATCTGGACGAATATAGCGGACAAAGTCATAAGCATTGCCGGCAGACTTCTTATCTGTGTGGTAATACTCATAATAGGACATTTTATAATCAAATTCGTGACCAAAAAGATCCTCAACTCTAAGAAAATGGCAAAGCTTGATCCGGGCGTCAGAGGATTTCTGCGTACGTTTATCAAGGTGCTGCTCAACACCATACTGATAGTATCGGTAGTCGGCATCCTGGGCATACCCATGGCGTCCGTAATAGCCGTTCTCGGCGCGGCAGGCGCGGCTATAGCGCTTGCGCTGCAGGGCACGCTCGGCAATCTGGCAAGCGGCATTATGCTGGTCGTACTGCGCCCGTTCCGTACCGGTGACTTTATAGAAGTGGGCGGAAATCTGGGTACTGTGCTTGAAATAGGCCTTTTTGCAACGACAGTCGTCACCATAGACAACCGTCACGTTATAATACCGAACAGCACGCTCACCACGTCAACGATCATAAACTATTCGTCGGAAGAGAATCGCCGTGTTGACATGACGGTGACGACAGCGTACGGCACGGATATT
>JAEEGW010000088.1 GCA_016280525.1 Clostridiales bacterium | reverse complement strand
TTCTATTCTGATCTTATCCGGGAAAGTCAGCTCGTATCCGGATAAAATATCCTCCGCGCCGGTGCACAGCGCCGCTCCGCGTTTGAGCAGCAGATTGCAGCCCTTTGACGACGGAGAATTTATGGCTCCGGGAACGGCGTATACCGTTCTGCCCATGGAAACGGCTTTGTCCGCGGTGATGAGCGCGCCGGAGCCTATGCCGGCTTCAACCACCACCGTCGCCGCGCCGAGCGCGGCTATGAGCCTGTTTCTCACCGGAAAATGCTCCGCTTTCGGCTCTTCTCCGGGCGGATATTCTGATATCACCGCGCCGTTATCTATTATACAGCCGTATAAATACGAATCCTCCGGCGGATATATCACGTCGCACCCCGATCCGAGTATCGCTACCGTCTTTCCGCCTCCGTCAAGCGCGCCCTGATGACATACGGAATCTATCCCTCTCGCCATACCGGAAACGACCACCGCTCCCGCGGCGGCAAGATCGAAGCAAAGCCTGTGCGCGTTCATCCTGCCCACGTCGCTGTTGCGCCTTGTTCCGACGGCGGATATAAACAGCTCGCTTTCGCTGTCCGGCAGTTTGCCGCGGCAGTATATCACCGCGGGCGGAGCGTCAAGTTGGAAAAACTGTATGGGATATTCCCTGTCGCTGTACTGTACGATGTTTATTCCGCGCTTCGCGCACTGCTCCGCTATGCGCTGCGCCTGATCGAGGCTTTTTGCGGAAAGCGGCCTTACTTCCTTTGACGAAAAGCCTAAAGAATACAAAAATTCTTTTTCCGCACCGTATATCGACTGCGCTGAGCGCAGTTTTGATAACAGTTTTCCCGGCGTGGGATCGCCCTCCGGATAGCGCAGAGAAAGCCAGATGCCGTAAAGTTCGTCCGAATACGCCATATCAGACACCCGTATACCGCTTATACATTATGACGGAAGCCGCCGTCGCCGCGTTCAGCGACTCACATTCCGGCTCCATTTCAATAAACAAAGCTTTGTCGCAGGCGGTTATGACCCCGTCCGGCAATCCGCGCCCCTCGTTTCCTATAACGACCGCGCAGCTGCCGCAAAGATCGGCGTCCGACAGCGACACCGCGTCCGTGTGGAGCGCCGCCGCGTAAACTTTGAATCCTTTTTCTTTAAGCTCGCTTACGGTCGTCATTGTATCCGCGCCCGTTATTATATTATGCGCGAAAGCCGCGCCCATAGCCCCTCTTAAGACTTTCGGCGAATAAATATCCGCGCAGTCCGACGAGAAGATCACCGCGCCCGCGCCGAATGCCCTTGCGGAGCGCAAAACCGACCCGGCGTTTCCGGGATCTGACAGTCTGTCGCAGACAAGCACGAACGACCCGGGTTTTATCTCAGCGTCGCAGACCGGTTTTTCCGCCGCGGCGCATATCCCCTCGGGGCTCTGCTCGTCCGTCAGTTTTTCAAAAACCGGCTCGCTTACCTCAAACAGCTCCGTTCCCGCGCGGTCCGATAAAACCTTTTCCGCAAACGGCATATTCTTCTTTGTTGCAAAGACGTAGCGCAGTTTTATGCCGGCCGCCGCGGCCTCTGTAAGCAGTTTTTTGCCTGCAAGCAGGAAAAGACCGGACTTGTCCCGGTGCTTTTTTTCTTTGAGCTTTGACATATCTACGATCAGACCGTTGTTCCTGCTTGTGATCATGGGCGTAACTCTCCTTTAAACAAAGGGGGAATATTCAAAGAAACTGTCAATATACTGACAGTTTCTTTAATATGTCTTCAGCCTCTTGCCGCTTTCGCTTTGTCGCAAAGCTCGGCAAACGCCGCTTTGTCGGATACTGCGAGCTCAGATAACATCTTGCGGTTGAGCGTGATGCCGGCGAGCTTCAGTCCGTTCATAAGTGTGGAATAATTCATTCCGTTGTTTTTCGCTTCCGCGGAGATCCTGGTGATCCAGAGCCTTCTGAAGTCTCTCTTCTTCAGCTTTCTGCCGGTAAAGGCATAGTTGCCGCTTTTTAATACCTGCTGCTTCGCCATCTTGAAGTGCTTGGATTTTGCACCCCAGTAGCCTTTGGCAGCCTTTAATATGCTTTTTCTTCTTTTACGTGTCGCTAATGCGCCTTTTACTCTTGCCATTTTACTGCCTCCTTAACCGCGTATCATTTTTCTGACGTTTCTTGCGAACGATTCGTCAAGATATCCCTGCTTGCGGAGGTCTCTCTTGCGCTTTGTCGCTTTAAGTCCCAGTTTGTGACGGCGGTTCGTATGGTTGATCTTTACCTTGCCGGTACCGGTAAGGCTGAATCTTTTTGCTGACGCCTTATGCGTTTTGATCTTTCCCATTCTCTGACTCCTCTTTATGATTATTATTTGCTTGTTTGGGCTCCGCTTTGCCCTTCTTCTGGTCGGGTTTGAGCGGAACTATGAGCAAGGACAGATTCCTGCCTTCCTCTACCGGCGGTTTGTCGCAGCTGCCGTATTCGGCGCAGCCGGAGGTAAACCGGTTCAGAATATCGTAGCCGAGATCCTTATGCTGGATCTGTCTGCTTCTGAATCTTACGACAACACGCACCTTATCGCCGTTTTTCAAGAATTTGTTGGCGTGATTGAGTTTCGTGTTGAAGTCGTTGTCTCCAATAACTATGGACAACTGGATCTGCTTTGTCTCCGCGCTCTGCTGTTTTTTGCGGGATTCCTTTTCTTTTTTGATTTTGTCAAAACGGAATTTACCGTAGTCCATGATCCTGCACACGGGCGGATCGGCCTGCGGAGCTATGAGGACAAGGTCCAGATTTTTATCGTATGCAAGCTCTTTCGCCTGCTCCGACGTGACGATACCCAAAGGCTTGCCGTCCTCGTCTATAAGACGGACGCTCGGCAGATTGATATCATCGTTAATTAAAGTGTTGTCTTTAGTCGTGCTGATCTTCGCGCACCTCCCGGTTAATTTGCAACAAAAAGACGGGATAAACATCCCGTCGCAAAAAAACACTTTTTTAATGCTTATTGACCCGGCGCCAAAGCGGCACTGACAAGGTGAGGACGGGACGTCCTGCTTTATTGTGGCAATGCATTATATCACGTAATTCCGCGTTTGTCAATAGGAAAATCAAAAAATCTTGAATATTTTTTTATTTTATTACCATTCCCTCAAACAAAACCGCGTTTGCTCCCGTCTCGCCGTTCGTTTCTGTCGTGTGGATAAAGAATGAGAACGCTCTGTTTATCCTTACCGTGCTCGGCAGCGAATAAGTGTCGTGCGCTATCACCGTCGCCGCGGATGCTTCAACGCCGTTTTCGTCAAGCGAAAGCTTTGCTTTCTGGATTATATCGCTTATATAAAGCTGCGTATCCGACATACGGCTGAAATCTGCCGAATCTTTTACAAACGCGTCCGTCACGCCGCGTTCTTTTAAGAAATCGCAGAGCTCGCCGTGCGTAAGCGACGTTTCAACGTCGATCTTCGGAAGATACACCGTTATATCGGACCTGCTCATCTTTTCAAGATTGTTGTGCAGATCATCCGTGCTGCCTATGACGAACGCAACGGAAACGCTGTGGCGCATGGGAACGTCCAGTATCTGGGTTTTTTCATCCTTGTAGTAGCCGCAGCGCAGCTTGCATTTTATAAATTCTTTCTTTACAACGTCGCCGTCCTTCGTGGTGAAATCGTCCTCGCCGTAAACTTCAAAAACCGACGCCCACGCGTCCTTGAAATACAGAGCGTTCACTATCAGGACCGCAAGATCCTTGACGTCGTAGCTTTCGGGCAGAGTTTTCTTTATCATATTGCCCGTGTTTTTGCGCACCCATTCGTTCACGTCGGAAATAACGGTCTGCCGGTCAAATTCTTTGAGCTCCGCGCCGTACATTTCCGACGCCAGCCTGTATCCGTCCTTCAGCTCCGGCAAGTCCCGCC
>JAEEGW010000087.1 GCA_016280525.1 Clostridiales bacterium | reverse complement strand
GCCGAGCTTTTCGCATATGTCGGTATTTACCGTCGCCGTGCCGTTGTCAAAGGTCTTTACCGGAACGGTGCCCGGATCCTTTTTATTCAAAAGTATATCCGCTATCATATCCGCGGTGTTTACGCCGAGGTTGGCGTAGTCAACACCGTAGCCCAAAAACGCGCCGTTAAGGGCGAAGGAGTCCGCGCCGGCGTAATGCGGTATCTTTGCGTCCGCAAGCTTTTCATATATGGAAAGCTCCGCCGCCATTACCGTGTTGTCCGTGGGTGTGAACACCGCTTCGCACTTGTCCGCGATTATGGAATCGACCGCGAGACCTATTTCGGACGTGTTCGTTCCGGTGTATTCTTTAAAGGAAACGCCCTTTGCGGTAAGGAATTCCTTGGCTGTTTTTATGGGAGCCGTGGAAGCGTCCTCGCTCACGTTGTAGAGCAGGGCAATGTTCTGAGCCTCCGGATCCTTTGCGAATATGAGCTTCAGGACCGCTTCGGTGTTGAGAAAATCCGACGTGCCGGTGAGGTTTGCGCCGGGCTTATCAAGAGAAGCGACGACGCCGGAGCCGACGGGATCGGATACCGCCGCGAACACGACGGGCGTTTTGCTGTCTTCCGTCGCCGCCTGCATCGCTATCGCGACCGGTGTCGCCACGGCGACCATAAGATCGACCTTTCTCGTCTGGAAGTCCGTTATTATCTGCGACAAAACGTTTGAATCCATATTGCAGTTCTGCTCGATAACTTCAAATTTCACGTTTTTGTCGCCGCCGATCTTTTCAAGCTGCGCTTTGATG
Organism: Clostridiales bacterium; assembly: GCA_016280525.1. Taxonomy (GTDB): domain Bacteria; phylum Bacillota; class Clostridia; order Oscillospirales; family CAG-272; genus UBA1248. Next base: position 2,857 of record JAEEGW010000087.1, on the reverse strand, counting down.
TTTGCAATTATCTGGTTGAGGGACGCGTCGTCAACAAAGTTGCATATACCCACCGTGTAGGTATTTTCCTGATTTGCGGTAGTGCCGCAGGCTGTGAGCGCCGTTATCGCAATGACGGTGATGAGGATAAGGGAAATAAGTTTTTTCATTTTGTTTTTCTTCCTTTCAATTTATTTTTTTGCATCCCGGGTAAAAACAAAAAATCCCCGGCATGCCTGTCATGCTTGGGACGAATAATATATCCGCGGTACCACCCAAATTGAGACTTTTGTCTCCAACTCTTTTTGCGTACTGACATACGCAGCGCCGGGGATAACAGGAGCGCGCCCCGTCGGAGCATACTTGAAAGATCTTTCAGCCCCGCCCTCCGGAGTCCATTCACGCCATCCGCCGCGCCGCGCTCACACCCTCCGCGGCTCGCTGTACCGGTTGAAACGACGCTACTCGTCTCCGTCAACGGTTTGGGGTGATTATATCACCGTTTTGCGGTTTTGTCAAGTCCTTTTTGCAAAATTTTTCAATTTTTTTCGGTTTGCGGCGGATTTTTGCATTTTTATCCCGCGCTTCTTTCATTAACCTGCAGAGGCTTTAACAATGGAAAATGGAAAATTGCAAATGGAAAATGTAAAATCGGTAGGGGCGACCACCGGTCGTCCGTCAAATACGGAATTAAGAATTCATAATTCTGAATTTTCCAAACCTCTTGACAACGTCAATATTATATGATAAAATAAAAAACGCGATAAAGTTTTGTGCCGCGTCGTGCGGCGGAAAGGAATATCAGATGAAAATTATGAGAAGATTTTTGGCGGCGGCTCTCGTGCTTGTAATGCTCGCGTCCGCTCTGTCCGTTATCGCGTCCGCGGACGTGCTGAAGAAGGAGGACACGGGTCTTCCGTTCGACCTCGTCGCTCCCGCTTACGTAACCGCCGTGTGGGGCGAAGGCGGCGATTCGCCTACGACGACAAACGTCACGTACAGTCTGTCAAACGAGATGACGACGTTTTTCAAGAACATGGAAACAGCGAGCGTCGACGGATATTACGACGAATTCATATCACAGTATGATTTTGACGAGATCATTATTACAACGCAGGTGGACTGGGCGCTGGACGACGTTGACGACGAGATATCCGGCTGGCATTACACGGAATATTGGGACGGCGATCCGTATTTCGGACTCGGTTATGACAGCGAGGGAAACCCGCGCTACAGTGACTGGGACATAGTTGACGGATGGATCGGCAACGCCACAGAGACCGTTAACGATCACGCGGTCACCCGCGGCGTTCCGAACGATGAGCGTTGGTACGGAGACCCCGAAAGGCACATACCCGGCGTAAAGGATCAGCTCAGACCCGAGCAGTATGTATACGACGAAGAGGAAGAAACCCTTTATATCGACTTTACAGAACATACGATGTATTACCGTATGCGCTTTGTAGTGACCAAAAGAACGTGGACGGATGAAAATCTGATCGAAACAGTCTATTATTCCGACTGGTCCAACGTTGCGATGATAGGCAAGGACGCAAAGGCATACGAACCGCTTACAAAGGACGATCTTTCCGCTCCCGTGCTTACCGATCTGCACATGACGGATCAGGAATTCAACGGTCACGCCGTCATCGCGCTGACGCTCACCGTTCCGGACAAGCTTGCGGAAGACGCCGCATACGTTGAGGCGTGGGGCGGAGCGTACTGGATAGAGGCTCAGGCGCGTTTCAGAGGAGATACGGAATGGGTAGGCCTGCAGGGCGACTGGATAATAAAGGGCGGAGAGATGGAATTCGCGCTTCTGTCGCTTTCAAGAGAAGACCACGTATACGTCAAAAAGACGGACGAAATAGAGCTGCGTCTGCGGTATTATGTTTATCAGTCGCCGACAGATACCGAGATGTGGTCGGAGTGGTCTGAGATAAACAACTTCAGCGGCGGCGACGACGTGCTCCGCGGCGACGTGAACGAGGACGGCGAGGTCAACAACAAGGACGTCGTTTATCTGTTCAGGTCATTATCCTCGTCGGACGCGGTCATAAAAACCTACCTCGCCGACTTTAACGAAGACAGAGAGGTAGACAACAAAGACGTTGTCGCGCTGTTCAGATACGTAAGCACGCATACCGAAATAAGGATCTGACTTTTACCGGATCCAAAATAAAAAGCAGGCGGTCTCTGCGACCGCCTGTTTTCCTTTTTATTCCACCGGTGTTTCGTCAATTTCGTCTATTTTTTTCACAACCTTTTTGGCTGTGCCGGAAACGGCTTTTCCGAGCGATTTGCCGGTCTTTCCGAAGTTGTGGCCAACCTCGCTCCAGCTCTCTTTCAAGCCGGTCGGCTTTACGTTGCCGTTTTCGTCCTTCGGCTCTTCGTCAAGTATCTTATCCGCGCCTACTTTAACCGATTTTACTATGGATTTACCCACGCCGGCAAACGATTTTCCCAGGCCTTTGCCCGTGTTTTTCCAGTTATCCTTTACGCTCATAACGCGATCTCCTTTCAAATTTTACTGCATACATTATAACCGCATAATGTTAATAAATCAAGTACCTGAATATCTTTTGATAAATTTTTGTATTCCTCTTGACATTTACGGGCTGTAATGTTATGATGTAAACTAAGATAATATACCGTGCTACCGAAAAGGAGAACAAAAAATGAGCTTTCATCAGATAATACACACGTACCGTAAATGCGGACTGTACGGCGGAGGCGCCGGCTTCGGCATTCTGAGCTCAGACAGAGATTTCCCGAAACAGAACGAATTCGGAGAGCTGTTATACAAATACAAAGCGCCGGATCTTGACGTTGTTGATCCGGAATATACGGACAGGATAATCGCGCTTATGCCCGTATC
>JAEEGW010000086.1 GCA_016280525.1 Clostridiales bacterium | reverse complement strand
TTCGATTTGTTTTAATTCCGAGTCAGATACAAAATTTTTGCAGTATTCGTTTTTTAATTTTACAGCCATTTTCTTATCCTCTGCGTTTTTTTCTTTATTATATAACGAGTATGAATGATTTACAAGTCACATTTTTTAAATTTTATCTTATCATTAAAAATTTAGACAGTAATTTTATGAACATTTCGCCGAATTTGATTTCAGGCGCGTCATCATCAGCTTTTATATCCGTCTGGCCTATAGGTTTTCCGCCGGAAAAGAATTCTATTTTGCCTATAACGTCGCCCTTTTTTACGGGCGCGGAGACGCTTTCCGGAAGCTCCGTTTCATATGTTACGGATTTTATATCCGCCTGCGGCAGAAGAGCGGAGAAATCGCCGTGGCTGATCTTCAATTCCTTATTAACACCGCCTGTGAGGCGTACGGGTGATAATTCCGCGCTTTTTACGCTGTAAAGCCCGTAATTTGCAAATCCGTAGTCAAGCAGCTTTGCCGCCGCCGCGTTTCTTATATCGCGCGTAGGCGAGCCCATTATAACGGCTATGAGCTGCATGTCGCCGCGTTTCGCAACGGCGGAGATACAGAAGCCCGCCTTTGCCGTCATGCCCGTTTTTAGCCCGTTTGCGCCTTTATAAAAGCGGATGAGCCTGTTTGTATTGGTCAGTCCGAAAGCGCCGTTTCGTATGGTGTCCATCCAAATCGTGGTATAGTCGAAAATAAATTCGTGTTTCAGCAGTTCCGCGGACATTATCGCAATATCGCGCGCGGAGGTTACGTGATTTTTTACCGTGTCGTCAAGTCCGGTGACGTTTTCAAAATTCGTGTTTTCCATGCCGAGATCTTTCGCGCGCTCGTTCATTCTGACGACGAACGAAGCTTCGCTTCCGCAGATATGCTCGGCTAAAGCCACCGCGCAGTCGTTTGCGCTGGCGACTGCAACGGATTTTATCATTTCAGACATACTCATCTGCTCGCCGGCTTTTAAATAGACCTGCGAGCCGCCCATTTTAGAGGCGTTGTCTGACGTCGTTACCGTATCCGTAAGCTTTGCGTCGCCGTTGTCTATCGCCTCCGCGACGAGCAGCAGCGTCATTATTTTCGTAACGGAAGCAGGCGGATACGGCGTATCAGCGTTTTTCTCGTATAACACTTTCATCGTAGACGCTTCTATAAGTATCGCGGACCTGCAGTCAAGCTCCTCCGTAAACTCAGCCGCGCGGGCAGAAAAGCAGAAAGCGCTGAAAATAAAGCAAACGCAAAAAAATAAAGAAAGGACCCTTTTCATTATCATACTCCTTCAAAATATTTGATATCCGTACAATATATGAAAAGGGTCCTTAGTCTTATGCGTGAATCAGACGATGAAACGTTCCAGAGCTTTTATTGCGCCGTCCGGATCGTCTCCGAAAACCTCAAGATTGAGAGGCTGCGTAAGGTCGAGCGCGAATATGCCCATTATGCTTTTTGCGTTTACTCTGTAGCGTCCGCTTACGATATCGATATCGCCGGGGTACGCGGTGACTGCCGAAACAAAATCGTATACGTCCTTGATCTCTTTTAATTTGATAACTGCTGTCTTCATATTATACCTCCGTTTATTTATTCTGCTTTATTATAACTTATACTAAGGAATAATTCAACCTGTTTTTTTCAAAGTTTGATTGATTTTTTATTAACTGAACGATCAGGAAAGCTTAAACGTTTTAAGATACATAACGTCGCCTTCTACGCTTGTGTCAAAATAGTCGAATCTGATCTGATGTATTGTGCCTTTCCAATACGTAACGGCTGAAAGATCGACTTCAAGCGTATGGAACTGCCCGTCTTTTATCAGATTTTTTCTTATACGCTTGTTTCCGTCCGGGTACAGCGTATCTCCTGTGCATATAAACAGATCCGTAGCGTACGATCCCGCGGCGTTATCCTCCGGTATCATATATTCTATCGTAAGCGTCTTGTATTTCGCCGCGTCTATCGCGTCGCCCGTATCGTAGTTGACGGATATATGCGGGTCCGCGTTAGTCTGCGGAGAAACTATTTTTACCGCGCCGTATTCTTCGCTGTAAGAAACCTCGGTATTATACGGCTCGGATATCATAGCAAGGCTTTCCGCGCTGTCAAACGATCCGTTTAACAGAGCCTCCGTCGAGCCGAACACTCTGCCGGAAACGTAATTTATATGAAGCGACGCGTTATCCGCAAAGTCTTTGTTCGCCTTGAACGTCGCGCGTATCTCGTCAGTCGAGCCGGTCGTTATAAGATAGCTGTACTCAATGGGTTCGTACGATATCATTTTGATAACGTTTATCGGTGCAACGTAGTTCGTTGCGTCATTGTCGGCTTTTTTGGAATTGTTGAAATTATATCTGCCGGCTTTGAAAACGTCAACGTTCGGAACGTATAATCCGATACCGAAATCTGATTCGAAAGATACCCACGCGCACCACGTTTCCGTGTTGCCTATTTTAAGCGGGAACGTGCATTCGGACGCGTAGGGGCCCCAGAATTTCAGATCGTCTTTATACGAAAGCTCACCGTCGGTCCACGGATCGACGCCGTTGTACCAGACGAATCTTGACAGGTAACTTACCGTGTAAAACGCGGGAAGCTCCTGGTCCGTATATCTGTGTTCCCAGCCGGAATAATCTATAAATCTGTTGTCGACTTTAATATAATCGTCAAAGAGCGTATACGTGTTTTCCATATAGCTCGGCGTTATTTTTCCGTTAAGCGACCAGTCCTGCGGCTGAGCTTTTATATATACGGAATTATCCGTGATTTTCAGGTCAATCAGTCTGCTGGCATTGCCGTATTGGTCTCCGCCCTGCACGGGATTATATACCCATCTTACGTCAAACGACGTGCCCGGCTCGTATTCGTCGTTTCCTGCCGTTCCGTAGTACGACTGCTGAACGAGACGTCCCGTGTCGTGGCTGTTTACGAGATTTGACAGACCCTTTACGGTAGATTTTTTGTCTTCAACGTAGTTTATGCCGCCGCCCCAGCCGAGCTTTATGCCGACTTTGAAACGGTCGTTTTCAAGATAATACGTTGAGTTTTTTATAAGGTCAAAATCCTCGACTTTTATATCTTCAATTAAAAAATCCGCTTCCTCACCTTTGCACATATCGGCTTTGAAAGACGTGAGCTCCGACGCCTGACCGCCGTCAAGATAAGAGCTGATAAGGCAGCTGAAAGATCCGTCGGGCGAGGCTTCCACGTAAAACATATCCGTCTTTTCTTTTTTGTTTTGGATATAGCTTACGTAAAGTTTGAAATTCTCGCTTGCGGAGTATTTGAAAGTAATGCGGTTGAAAGTTTCTTTAATACTTTCTTTTAACTTTGCTTCAAAACCCGTTTTTATGCGGAAAATACCGCTGCCGGCGCTTTCGTAACCCGTTGCGGTGTATGATATACCGGACGGCAGTAAAACGTCGGCCACGCCGTCTGTTTCGGTAATTTCCGTATGATCGGTCGCGTTTGTTTCTTCCGTTT
>JAEEGW010000085.1 GCA_016280525.1 Clostridiales bacterium | reverse complement strand
GTCATACCCGCCCGTGGAAGAGCTTTCCGTTGCGATACACGTTATATGCGTGTGCGCGAAGCTGGCTTACTTACAAAAAGCGATAGGATAAAGATAACTCCCTATAAAAGGGAGTTATTTATTATAAAGTCTTGACAAATAAGGCGATACAATGTATAATAGGAGCACAAAGCAACGGACGGCCGACAGCCGCCCGGAAACCGAAACAAAAAAAGAGGAGACTTTATAATGAAAAAACTTATAGCAATGATTATGGCCGCGGCGCTTCTTCTGGCGCTTGCTTCATGCGCCGGAACAGAACCGGAGAGCACGACCGAGGCGCCTTCTGAAGCGGCGACGACCGTGCCGGAGGAAACGACGGCAGCTGAAGAAACTACCGAAGAAGAAACGACTGCGGAGGAAGTAACTGCCGCAGAAGAAACGACGACCGAGGCGGAGCAGACGACAGAAGAAGAAACCACAGCAGAGGAAACGACCGCGGAAGAGACCACGGAAGAGGAAACGACTGCCGAGGAGACAACGGCAGAAGAGACTACCGCTGAAGTGACGACCGCAGAAGAAACGACCGCGGAGGAGACCACCGCGGAGGAAACACAGCCGGCGCCGGCGGACGACAGGTACGTTTATGAGGGGATCAGCGTAAAGAAACCCGCGGGTTATACGTTCAAAGACTTCTCCGGACTTCCTTCGGGACTTAAAAACGGTACCGACGAGGGCACGTGCTTCTTCAACTTCTCGACCATGGAGCCCGTTGAACCCATGACCGAGGAATCAGCCGTATCGTTCCTTGACAGTTCAAAAGCGATTTTGACTAATTTCGGCAATTATACGATAAACAGCTTCAAATCATATGAAGTTGACGGTGTAACCGTTACAAAGCTTGACTACGTATGGGAGATAGGCATAACGCAGTCTCTTGTCAGAGTACATCTGGCGGATAAGACCACGGTCGTACAGTTTGCGGTGCTCAATACTATACCGGAAGGCATAACTGAATTTGACAGCATGATAAATACGCTTGAGATAGTCAAATAAAAAATGCACGTTAAAAGATAACAGCTTCCTGCGGCATAATGAACCGCAGGAGGTTTTGTTATACCGGCCCGGTTTTTAGTTTATTATTGACAAAGATATGCCCGTATGATATAATCGGTATATAAAAAGGCGCAAGGCGGGATTTTAATTAAAGAAGGGTGAGGCTCAAAACGTATGAAAAAAATATTTGTTTTAGTATTGTTTTTGCTGCTTATATTGACCTCCTGCACGGTAACAGAAGAGCAAACCGGTACGGAGCAGACGGCGGAAAGCGTGCCTGTGCCTGCGGTTACCGAAGAGGAAACCGAGACCGAGCCGATAACCGAAACGGAAACAGAGACGGAAACCGAAACTGAAACGCAGACCGAAACGGAGCAGATAAACAGAGAAGAGCTTGAAATAAAGGGCAGGGAAGAGATCGGAATTTATTTGCGGGACGGCGTTTTCGTACTGCCTGACGGGGTGAAAACGGTGATCTTTGACGGAGACTTCGATCTGCCGGATATAAAGTTCAGCTCGCCCGTCGCGCTTGTGTTCAAAGGAACCGCCCGCGCGGACGGTGAGCTTGCCGTATCGTTTGAAGGCGAGGGCGTGATCAGTATAGACGAGGCGCAGAACAGCGCCTCACTTAAAGATCAAATCAAAATAGATGCGCCGGAAGCCTCGCTTGAATGGTACGGCAAAGACGCTCCCGACGCGGAGCAGGCGGACAGATATTTTACCATAAAAGAGTATAACGGTAAGAAGCTTGACGAAAATACCGGCGGCGACCGATCCCTTTATTTAAAAGATTTTACCGTAAACGGCGCGCCGGGGGACGTTGACGGGTATTATATAACGGTGAATGTGCCGTACCACGTCAAAAAGATAACCGAAAACAGCGACGCGGACGGAGAGGTCCCGGACGGATGCAGAATAACGCTTCAAACAGCGGACGGCAATCTTTACGCGGTCGTATCTGACGGCGAGCACAGCTGCGGCTACCGCGTGATCTGTAAAGAAGCCGAATATTTTCTGCCGGTGATATATATAGATGTGTCAGGCGGCAAGAGCGTGACGTCAAAGACGGAATACGTAAAATGCTTTGTGACCGTGGACTATAACGGTTATGAAAAAAGCGATGATTTTGAAAAAATAAGCAACGCTTCCTGTCTCATACGCGGCAGGGGCAATTCAAGCTGGAAGCTTGACAAAAAGCCGTATAAGCTGAAATTTGACACAAAAACCTCGCTTTTCGGGCTGACGGCGGCTAAAAAGTGGGTGCTTCAGTCAAACCATGTGGACAAGTCTCTTATGCGCAACACCGTGGCAATGGCGGTCGGTGCGGAGCTTACGAATATGGTGTTCGTGCCGCACAGTTATCTCGTAGACGTTTTCATAAACGGCAGCTACGCAGGCGTTTACAGCCTCACGGAGCAGATAGAGATAGCGGACGGGCGGATAGACGGGGAAGAGGATTCGGAGCTGTTGGATACGGACTATCTGCTTGAGCTCGGAGAAGAGGCGAACAAGACTTCGTTTGGCACGGATACTTTTAACGCTGATTTAACACTTTTCGCGCAGATAAAATCGCCCGACACCGACGTTTTGTCAAAAAAGCAGTACGATTTTATAAAAGACTACGTCACAAAAGCGGACGCGGCGGTAAAAGCGCTTGACGGATATGAGGATTATATAGACGTGGATTCGCTTATAGACTGGTTCATTCTGCAGGAACTGAGCTACAACGTGGACGATTCTTTTCGCAGATCCGTGTTTTTGTTAAAGAAAAAAGACGGAAAGCTCTATATGGCTTCTCCGTGGGATTTTGACTATGCGTTCGGCAATTTTTATCTCGACCCGGACGATCCCAAGGGCTGGATCTGCTTAGGAAACGAGCTGACGGACGACTACGACGAATATATAAAAACAAACTGGATGGATTATCTGTTGAAAGACGAGGCGTTTTGCAAAAAACTTAAAACGCGCTGGGAGCAGGTGAGCGAAAAGGTCCTGCGCGCGGCAGAGAACGCGATAGACAGGCTCAAAAGAGAATGCGAGCCGTCCGCCGCCTCAAACTTCAAGGTGTGGAAAAACGTTTTAGGCGAAAAGATACAGTATGAAAAAAGAAGCACGGCAAGAATAGCGACGTTTGACGGAAACGTCGAATTCTTGCGCACTTTCATAGAAAAACGCTTTGAATGGATGGATAAAGAGATAAAAAGCTACTAAACGAAGATCGGGCTGACGCTTACGCGCCAGCCCGTTATTTTTTTATTTTGCTACGTCTACGCATCTGCTTTCGCGGATGAGGTTTACTTTGATCTGGCCGGGATATTCAAGCTCGGCTTCGATCTTCTTTACTATGTCACGCGCAACGAGGATCATCTTTTCGTCGTTTACTTCTTCCGGTTTTACCATTATGCGCAGCTCTCTGCCCGCCTGAATGGCGTAGGACTTTTCCACGCCGGGGAAGCTCTTGGCGATCTCTTCCAGCTTCTGCAGACGCTTGATGTAGTTTTCAAGGTCTTCGCGTCTGGCGCCGGGTCTTGCCGCGGATATCGCGTCCGCCGCCTGAACGATAACGGCTGTAAGAGTTTTAGCCTCAACGTCTCCGTGGTGCGCTTCGATCGCGTGGATGACGTCTTTGTTTTCTTTGTACTTCTTGGCTATGTCAACGCCTATCTGTACGTGGCTTCCTTCAACCTCCTGCGTAAG
>JAEEGW010000084.1 GCA_016280525.1 Clostridiales bacterium | reverse complement strand
GTTCAGCTCGTTTCTTATTATCATCGCCTGCTGCCTCGCTTCTTCTTTCGTTTCCGCGAGGATTATATTATGTATATACATCACGTCGCCTTCCGCCATGGGAACGGACATGAAGTCTATGCGCAGATCGGTTATTTCGCCTTTCCATTTGGACAAGCTGCCGGCGTTGTATAAAGCGCATTCAAACTTGTCCGTGCATTTCGTCGCTATGTTGACGCTCTGTCCGGGCTCCGCGCCTCTGTATTCGCACTGGCAGAAGATCTCCGTGCCGTACCTTGTCTGCGAGTTCGTCGTCGGCATTTTATAAACGAGAGCTATGTATTTATACTTATCCGCGCTGGGAAGCGCCGGTGCGGAAACGTAGCAGAAATTCACGAACGGGTCGCCTATCTTCAGGTTTTTGACGGTGAGTTTAAGACATTCGTCCTCCCAGCCTATCTCGGCCTCGTTCGGGCCGGTGACGAAAGACCTTACGTGATCCTCCGTCGGGAACGTGACGTTCGTCGGGTCTTCTATGCGCTGCATGTTTTTGTTTATCTCAATTTCGCCCTGCTCGCATCTTTCCGGGCCGACCGCCAAAACAAACGCGTTGTTCACTTTTCTGTCGCTGCCGTCGGACGAGGTGCTTACCGTAGTATACGAGCTGTACGTGTCGTTGTTTGCCACGACCATCGTCATGGAGCCGCCGCCGTCAACGATGAAAGCGTCGTAAAGATCAAGGTCCGTTATCAGCTGGTTCAGTCTTGCGGTGGAGGCGCCGGCGCCGCCTTTGCCTCTGCCGTCCATCGTCAGCATTATAATCTTTCCGTCCCTGTCGTAGCCGAGCAGAGTGGTGGGATACGTGCTCTGACCGAGGTCCGCGCCCGTTCTTACGCCGCCTTTGATAAAGCATATATTGCCGCCTACGGACTGCGTAACTCTCTGCCATATATCGTCTCTGCCGAGCGCGTCGTGTATCTGCACTTTGATATTTATCTTATCGCCTGTATCAAAGCCTTCAACGCCAGGGATCTTATTGCCGCGCGCCGTGATAACCATCTGCCTGTTGTTTATCTTCGGCGCGTCTTCGGACGAGGAGCTGTCGTATACCGCTACGAGAGTGCCGGTGACGTCCGCGCCGTGGCACATCGTATAGTCTTCGTCAAATTCTATGAGCATCTCGTACGCGTCGTCAAGCGCAAAGTTGTTGCAGCTGCCCATAAGTCTGTCCGTGTATATGATAACGGCGTCGTTTGCGGGAACGCGGTTTATGCCGTCCGCAGACGCGGCGATATTCTTCGTGACGTCCGTCAGCTCAATTTCCGTATAAGGCTGGCCGAGGTTGGGAACGAAATCGTCCGTTATGCCGAAAGACCACGGGATCCCCGCGAAAGAGGGCTCCTGCGCTATGACGCCCGACGTGTATATCTCGCCGTTTACGATGTTGAAAGCTCTTGACACGGTGAATTCGGACGTTTTTACGTAGCCCTTGGTCTGCGACGCTATGAGCCACATGTCGCCGTTTATCGCCGCTATGACTTTTTTGTCTGAATGGTTCCGGTTGTACTGCGCCACCGTACCCTGTACCGTCGAGCCCGGCGTGCCGTACGTCACGCGTACGGAGTCGTTCATGTACGCCGTTTCAAGATACAGATCGCGCTTGCTCATATCCACCGACAGCACGTTGAAATGCTGCCGACCGTATATCGGAGTGCTTGAATCCGTGTTTATCTCCGCGCGCACAACGCCTTCGTGAAGCGTTTTTTCTCTGTGCGTATTTTCACCCGAAAGCGGTTTTACGGTTTTTGCCGCCGCGACCGCGGAAAAAACGAACAAAAGCGTGAGTATAAGCGCCGCCGCCCTTAATTTTTTCATCTTCAGTGCCTTTCATAATAAGATAAATTCAGGTATAATCATAATATCACAAAATGCGCCGGGTGTCAATACGGTTTTTATAATAATTGCAAAGCGTGCCCGCTTGACAAAACGGGAAAAAACGGTATAATAAAAAAAGGTACGGCTTTTCAATCTTTTTTCAAGATTCGTGCGTATAATGCTGTCATGATCGGAGGTGCGGATATGAAAGTCCTTCTTGCAGAAGACGAAAAACGAATGAACAGAGCGCTTTGCGAGCTTATGCGCCGCGAGGGCTACGAGGTGACCGCCGTTGAAAACGGAGAGGACGCTTTATACGAGATAGAAGGCGGACTTTACGACCTTATCGTGCTTGACGTGATGATGCCGTATATGAACGGTTTTGAGGTCGCGAAAAAGGCGCGCGCCGCGGGGATAAAAACGCCCATACTCATGCTCACGGCAAAAAGCGAGCTTGACGACAAGGTGGAAGGGCTTGACAGCGGCGCCGACGACTATCTTACAAAGCCGTTTATGACGAAAGAGCTGCTCGCTCGTCTGCGCGCGCTCAGCCGCAGAAACGTTCCGACAAGCGACGGCAGTCTGAAATTTGAGGATCTCACGCTTGACGTGAAAAACGCGGTTCTCACGTGCGACAACGGCCAGAGCGTGCGGTTGGGCGAAAAAGAACTGCGCATACTTGAATATCTTATCGCAAACCAGGGGCGCGTGCTCACACGGGAGCAGATAGCCCTGAAAATATGGGGCTACGAAAGCGATTCCGAATATAATAACGTGGAAGTATATATGTCATTCGCGCGCAAAAAGCTGGCTTTTGTTGAATCGAGATGCGAGATAAAGGCTCTGCGCGGGATAGGATACGAGCTGAGGTGCAAAGATGTTCAGTAAGACGAAAAGAAACATAGTTTTTACGGTCGTGATCTCCCTGCTCGTGCTTATGACCGTGACGCTTGCAACGATATATCTGTCAAACCGCATAGCGCTGCAGAAAGAAAACGAGGAGATGCTGAAAACGTACGTACAGCGGTTCTCGCTTGACGACCAGCCGTTTATGCCGGACGGAGAAAAGCCGGACGGCAAACGCGACGAAAGGCCGGACGACCGGGACGGCAAGCAAGGTCCGCGCGACGGTGAGCCGGGCAGAAACGAGCCGAGATTCCAGCTCTCCACGTTTTACGCCGTGGCGTATTCGGACTCCGGCGAGGTGATCTCCGTGTATAACGGAAACAACGCTTTACAGAGCGAAGAATCGATCTTGCAGATAACGGATCAGATACTTAAAAGCAAAAAAACGGGCGGCAGGACCGGGAACATGACGTATCTTGTTGAGGAGCGCGACGGTTATACGCTCGTCGCAATGATAGACGGCACGATAAACAGCGGCAACCAGACGCTTCTGATAAAGCAGATGCTGATAATCGGCGGCGCGGCGCTCGCGGTCTTAGCCGTTATTTCGGTATTCCTCGCAAAACGGATAGTAAAACCGCTTGAAGAAAACGACAAAAATCAGAAGCGGTTCGTATCCGACGCCGGGCACGAGCTTAAAACGCCGATAGCCGTCATTTCCGCAAACAGCGAGCTCTTAAAGCGCGACGTCGGGGAAAATGAATGGTTAAATAACATAGATTACGAAAACGAGCGTATGTCCGAGCTCGTAAAACAGTTGCTTATGCTCTCAAAAGCGGAAAATAAGGATATACCGAAAGAAACGCTTGACCTTTCAAAGTTGACGGACGGCGAAGTTCTGCCGTTTGAGAGCCTGGCGTATGAAAAAGGAAAACAGATAAAATCGGATATAGAGCAGGGGCTGACCGTAAAAGGAAACCCGAACCAGCTCCGCCAGCTCGTCTCCATACTGCTTGACAACGCCGTATCGCACGGAACGGGCAACGTCATAGAGCTGACGCTGAAACGTGAAAGACATAACGCGAATCTCACCGTCACAAACGATGCCGCACAGATGAGCGCGGATCAGCTCTCACACCTGTACGACCGCTTTTACAGGACGGACGAGGCAAGGAACGAGGACGGCTCGCATTACGGTCTCGGTCTGTCCATAGCCAAAGCCGTGGCCGACGCGCACGGCGGGCATATAACCGCCGCGTATAAAGACGGCAAAGCGGTCTTCACGGCTTTGATCCCGATTGAAGCTGAAAGAAGAAAGAATAAAGAATAAAGAATAAAGAATAAAGAATAAAAACCGGTGTCGGCTGCGCCGACGAAATATGGTGGGTTACCCTCCCCTCAAGCTCGGCTTCGCCGAGAACCCCCCATACCCCCCTGTCCCCTCCCACCAAATCTACGATTTGAGGGGGCACGGAAAAAATGAAATCCGCTCCGTTCCGGAACGGATGAAATCGGCTTTGCCGATGAAATCACTGCGTGATGAAATCCGTCCGCTTACGCGAACGGGAGAAAGAGGTATCCCTACGGGAACCCCCAACGCTCTCCGGTTCGCGTCGGACATCCCCCAAGAACGTCCCAAAGGGACGCTTTTTTGTTGGAAAAATTTAAAACCTTCAATCTTCTTTCAATCTTGCCGGGTATAATCGTAGTCAGAAAGAACAAAAGCGAATGACAAAGGAGATCATAAAATGAAAAAAATAATTGCTTTGATACTGGCGGCGGTTTTGACGGCTGCGCTCGCCTCCTGCGCGGCGATCACCGGGCAGACAACGACGGAAACGGAAGAAATAACTAATACGGTCACGACGTCCGCGACCGAAGAAACGGCGGCGGATCCGGTAACGGACAACGATATAAACGCGGCTGAGGCGACGGGCACGTTTTCCATAACTACGGAGGACGGAACGGTTGAAAATTCCGGCAATATATACACCGTAACGTCGGCCGGAACGTACGTGCTGTCCGGACTTCTGCAGGGGCAGATAGTAGTCAACGCCGGCGAGGACGACGAGGTCACGCTTGAGTTAAAAGACGCGACGGTGACGTACGGAGCGGATTCGCCTATAAAAATAATATCAGCCAAAAGCGTTGATATTTCCGCCAAAAAAGGCACGGAAAACGTTATAAACGACACAAGAAACACAAAAACGACGGACAAAGAAGAGCAGGGAGAGGGCGCGATTTACGCCGTCTGCGACCTTAAAATTAAAGGCACGGGCACGCTCGTTATAAACGCCGCGTACAACAACGGAATACACACTAAAAAAGACCTTACGATACAGAATCTTTCGCTCAAAGTCACCGCGTACGACAACGCGCTCAAAGGCAACGATTCGATCACTGTTGCGAGCGGCGCTGTGGTCGCCATATCCACCAACGGAGACGGCGTGAAAACGGAAAACACGAACGTCAACAAAAACGGCAAGACGAGAGGAGACATAACGATATCCGGCGGCTCGGTAACGGTTTACGCCGCGGGCGACGGCTTCCAGGCGGCGCACAATTTTGAGATGATCTCGGGCGAAGATGGCTCGCCGACCGTGACGGTATACACGGGCTCTTACAGCGGATACACCGCATCGGACGCGGCAACGACGTCGTATAAAGGCGTAAAAGTACAAAACGAACTGAACATATCCGCCGGCGTCATAACGCTGCAGACGTACGACGACGGTCTGCACGCGGACTACGGCACTTCTTTCGACGACGGAACAAAAGGTCAGGGAACGGTGAACATCTCCGGCGGCACGGTGAACATAAGCGTTTACTCCCCGGAGAGCAAAACGTTCGGCGGGCGTTCCGGTCCGGGCGGACGCGGCGGCTGGGGCGGTCAGCAGACGGTCTCCGGCGCGGACGGCATACACGCGGATTATACGCTGAACATAACGGGAGGAACTGTCAATATAGACAGCGCGTACGAGGGACTTGAAGCAAACGTCATAAACGTATCCGGCGGCGTAACTTACGTCTCCGCAAACGACGACGGCGTCAACGCCTGCAAAGGTTACACGACTCCGCAGGTAAACGTCACGGGCGGTTATCTTGACGTGACCGTATCGCCGAACGGCGACACAGACGGCATTGACAGCAACGGAACGTATAACCAGACCGGCGGCATAGTCATAACGAGAGGTCCGAACAGCGAAATGGCGGCGGCGGTAGACGCGGACGGCACGATCTCCGTCACGGGCGGCACGCTTATTGTGCTCGGCTACGGCAGAGTGAGAACCGGCGGCAGCGTAAAATCCGTCTCGCTCTCGCTTCATTCAGCAGGCAGCCACACCGTAAAGATAGACGGCGTATCGTACACGTTCAACAACTCCGGCGCGTACGGCAGAACGGCGGTATACAGCGATGCGACGGTATCGTCCTGATATAACGAGGAAAAGAAATGAAAATACTGTTAGCCTCGCCCAAAAGAGATCTGCTTGAATGTTACAAAGCGCTTTTTGAAGCGGACCTCGGGCAGACCGTCACCGCGTTTGACGGAGCGCAGGTGCTCTCGCTTCTTAAAACGGAAGAGTTTGAGATCGCCGTGCTCGACTCAGAGCTTCCGCGTGTGGGATACGGCAGACTTGTAACGCAGATAAAAGAAAGAAAAATACCCGTTATAGCGCTGATAAACGAGCCGGAGAACGTGCGGCGGTGCAGAAACGAGCCGCAGGCGGACGCGTATCTGTCATATCCGTTCAACTACGCAGAGATAAAAAGCGTTATAACGAAAACGTTAGAAAATACAGGGAAAGGACCGACAGCGGCAGACGAAAATGAATAAAGCAGAAAAGAAATTCAGAATTTACGCAATACTCGTCATCTTCGTCCTGCTCACCGTTCTGCTCGCCGTTATAAACACAGTGAATTTCACAATGGCGGCGGAGGACGCGGACAGGCTGACGCAGGCGATATCCGAGCGGCAGGGCTCGTTCGAGCCCGTCGGCAATTTCCCTTCCGAATTGCAGTTTATGCCGAAAGACAAGGATTTCAGAATGGGTCCTATGGGGCCGGATTCACCGGAGATGAACGCGTCGCTGCGATATTTCACGATAGCGTTTACGGATAAAGGCGAGAAAGCGGAGACCGTCGCTTTCAATATCTCCGCGGTAACGGAAGAGGACGCGCGGGAATGGGCAAAACAGCTGCTTAAAGAAAAGGCCGGCTGGAGCAGAGGCACGTACCGCTACCGCGTTTACAAAAAGGGCGGCACGACGTACGTTACGGTCATAGACCAGGGCCGCGAGCTATTGCCGTCGTACCGAATACTGATCATATCCGCCGGAGGCGAGGCGCTCTGCCTGATAATCGCGTGGTTCGTCTTGCAGATAATAAGCAGAAAGATATACGCGCCGATAGAGGAAGCGGACAGGAAACAAAGGAATTTTATAAAAAACGCAAACAAAGAATTCCGCGTGCCGCTGACGGTAATAAGCGGCAACACGGAGCTGACGGAGCGCAAATACGGCCCGGACGATCAGACCCGCTCGACCCGAAGACAAATCGAAAAAATGAACGAGCTTGTTGAAAAGCTCGGCACAACGAGGATATTTGAAGACGAGGATATGCAGACGGCGGAGGTCCCGGTATCCGAATATCTGCTCGCCGCGCTTGAAGAAAACAAAGAAAAATTTTCATCCCGCGGCGTAGAGCTTGGATATGATATAGCGCCGGACATAAAATTAGCCGCCGCGCCGGAAGCAGTAAAGCGTATAGCGGACGAGCTTGTGTGCAACGCCCTGAAATACTCGGTATCAAAAGCGGACTTCACGCTGAAAGAAGAAAACGGCCACGTGCTTATAGAGACGAAAAACGACGCGGACCTGCCGGACGGTCCCGCCGACCAGGTGTTCGACCGCTTCACCGTGCTGCAGAACGCCGGCGACGGCGAAAACGGCGCGGGACTCGGTCTCGCATACGTCAAAGAGGTCGTAAAAGCACACAAAGGCCGCGCCTCCGCGGAGGTAAAAGACGGTACGTTCATACTCCGTATAACGCTGTAGAAGGGGTGATATCATGGCTGTCACGGTAATGCAGCGGTACGAGCTGAAATACCTGCTTTCCGGCGAGCAGACGGAATATTTAAGGGAAAAGCTGAAAGGCCACATGGAAGTCGACCAATACGGGAAAAGCTCGATAGCTTCTCTGTATTACGATACGCCCACGTATCAGCTCATACGCACAAGCGTTGAAAAACCGCTGTTCAAAGAAAAAATACGCCTGCGCTCGTACGGCATAGCGACAGACAGCTCGCCCGTGTTCCTTGAACTGAAACGCAAGGCTTACGGCATAGTATATAAGCGGCGCGTGGAAACGACGATACCGCTCGTACACAAATTCTTTTCCGGAGAGGGCGATATATGCGCCCCCGGACAGATAAACAAAGAGATAACAACTTTCCGCGACCATTACAAAACGCTTGTCCCGGCGTGCCTGATAATCTACGACAGGACGGCGTACTTCGAGCCGGGCGGCGATCTGCGGCTGACTGTTGACGAAGATCCGAGATACAGAACGGACGATCTGACGCTCACAAAGTCGATGGACGGCATATCGCTGCTCGACCCGGGATATACGGTACTTGAAATAAAAGTTCAGCAGGCTATACCGCTGTGGCTGTCCGCGATACTCGCGGAGGGTAATATAACGAAAGGCAGCTTTTCCAAATACGGAGAAGCGTACAGAAGACAGCTTGTAAAAGCGCAAATCATTTGATCTGACAAGGAGACGCCATTATGTTTGATTCGATCTATTCTTCCTCCGTAACGCCGTCGCAGTTCTTTATTATGACTGCCGTCGCGCTCGTTTCGGGATTTCTTTATTCGTGGATAATGAGCTTCAGGATACGCTCAACCAAAAGATTCTTTATAGTCACGGCGCTCATACCGTTCGTCGTAGCCGCCGTCATCACTTTCGTGAACGGCAACATAGGCGCCGGCGTTGCGATAGGCGGCGCGTTCAGCCTTATCCGCTTCCGTTCCGCGCAGGGAAGCGCGGACGAGATCGCCGCTATACTCGTGGCAATGGGCGCGGGCATAGCTTTCGGCATGGGATATATCGGCTACGGCATAGTCATACTGCTTGTGCTTTCCGTGCTGTTTTTCCTGCTAAATTTCGTGCCGCTGTTCCGGCATAAAAGCATGGCGGAGGATCAGCTGCTGCGCATAACGATACCGGAATCGCTTGAATATAACGGCACGTTTGACGACATTTTCGCGCATTACTTAAAAAAGGTTGAAAACGCCGGAGTGAAAACGACCGGTATGGGCAGTATGTTCAGATTATCGTACAAAGTTCAGCTGAAAGATCCGGGAGAGGAAAAAGCTTTTATAGACGAGCTGCGCACAAAAAACGGCAATCTGGAGGTCGCGCTGCTTCCGTATACGGAAATGCAGAACCAGCTGTAAAAAACGTGATTTAAAATATAATTATT